>JAZRME010000001.1:0-6401 GCA_045647325.1 Acutalibacteraceae bacterium
CCTGAATGCACTTGATAACAGTCATATTTCCTGCGCAATCAGCAGAAACAACAGAGTGAGAAAAAATAGCATTGAATTTTGAAAGGTATTCTTCCGTTTCGCTCTTGCTTTCAACATAGCGATAAACACCCTGCTTATTCATTTGTTTGATAAGGTTAAGCTCTTTGATATCTCTTGAAACAGTTGCCTGAGTGGTTGAAAAACCTGCTTCTTTAAGTTTTTCAAGCAAATCTTCCTGAGTTGAAACAGTATATTGTGAAATAAGCTTTAAAATCTCGCTGTGTCTGTTTTTTTTCATAATTAAAAACTCCTTAAAGTCTTCGTTGAGCAAGTTTGTTATTTAATATATCATGAAAGGCATCTGCTTTGATTCTTATAAATTCTGCATCAACAGGGGCTCTTTTGACAGTCACTTTGCCCTTGTATCCGATATTGATAGGCTCACCGCCATCACATGAAACTCTCATTCCGTCCTCTGAAAGAATGGTGAGCTCAATAACTGCATCGGGCTTGAACATCAGCGTTCTTGAAAAAAGAGAGTGGGTGCAGACAGGTGTGAGAAGCATACTCTCAATCTCAGGGTCAACCACAGGTCCGCCCGCTGAAAGATTGTATGCTGTTGAGCCTGTCGGGGTAGCGATAATTATTCCGTCAGTAAAATAATCGTTGATGTGTCTTGAGTTGCACTCAACGGCAATTTCTACCATTTTAATCTGCTCACCTCTTGCAGCAACGACATCGTTGATACAATAGTTACACGCAACCTCTTTTTCACCGTCATCTATTGAGGCGATAAGCATCATTCGTTTATCAGTTTTATAATTTCCGTTTTTAAGATGAGTCAATAAATCAAGTTCTGACGGTTCAAGACCTGCCATAAATGCGATTCTGCCGGCATTTATACCGAGAACAGGCTTTCCGAATTTAGCAGCGTTAATAATTGTTCCGTCACCACCGACAGGAATAATCACATCGCAATCATCAACCATTTTTTCAAATGGTTTAAAATCAGCGCCGATGTCAATAAATTTATCTTTTAAGGACTCATCGAGCATATATGTAACACCAAATTCACTGAGCTTCTGACATAAACTGACCGTCACATCATAAGCGTTTTTTCTTGTGAGATTCGGGATAATTGCAGTTTTCATAAAAAGACCTCATTTATCAAGCTGAGCGTGTGAACGGTCAACAAGCTCACCGGCATCAACCTGAGATGAATTTTCGGGATTTTCACTTTTGATTATATGCATAAGATATTCTATATTACCTTCAGGACCCTTGATTGGTGAAAAGTCAAGATTAACTACGCTGAAACCCGTTTCTAAAGCAAAGTCACATATTGACTGAACAACACTTTTATGCACTCCGGGATCTCTGACAACACCTTTTTTGCCGATATTTTCTCTTCCTGCTTCAAACTGCGGTTTGATAAGGCACACAGCCTGACCGTCATCTTTAAGAAGCTGACGCATAACGGGTAAAATAATTTTAAGAGAAATGAAAGAAACATCGACACTTGCAAAATCAATGTCTTCGGGAATCTGTTCGTGGGTAACATAACGGAAATTTGTTCTTTCCATATTTACAACACGCTCGTCTGTGCGCAATTTCCATGCAAGTTGGCCGTAGCCCACATCTATTGCATAAACCTTTTTTGCTCCGTGAGTAAGCATACAGTCAGAGAATCCGCCTGTAGAGGCTCCGATATCCATACAAATGCAATCGTTAAGGTTAATATTAAAATTTTCTGCAGCTTTCTGAAGTTTAAGACCTCCACGGCTGACAAAAGGATTGGTGCTGCCTCTGACCTCTATAACATCATCGGCTTTAACGGTAGCGCCACCCTTAAGTTCTTTTTGCCCGTTGATATAAACCTGACCGGCCATTATAAGCGCCTTGGCCTTTTCTCTTGAGTCTGCTAACCCCTGCTGAAAAACAGCAGTATCAAGTCTTAATTTTTCTGCCAAATTACACACCTCTGTGGATTTTTTCTGCTATTGAGTCTGCGTCAAAGCCATAATCTTTCATCAGCTCGGGTATGGTTGACTGCCTTACAAAGCAATCCTCAACAGCTGTGAGATTATATGAACCCTTATAACCTTTTTCAAGTAATGTTGCTGCAAGTTTTTCACCGACAGAGCCTGTCCGTACACCTTCTTCAAAAAAGAAGATATTTTTTGCTTTAAGCGCAATTTCTATTGCTTCAGGGTCAATCGGTCTTATTTTGTTAAGCTTTAAAACACAGGCTGAAACGCCCATATCTTTTAATATTTTTATCGACTTACAAGCCGGTCCGAAAACCCTGCCGTAAGTGACTATCACGGTGTCACTCATTTCACCGTAAACATCATACGATTTTAATGAAGGTTCATAATCCTCAGGGATTTCATATTCCCCACCCCTCGGATATCTGACGGCAACAACACCATTTTCACGGTAAAAAGCGTTGCCAAAAGCAATTTTCATTTCGTCATAAGTTGACGGAGAATAAATAGTGACATTCGGAATACCACTCAAAAATGACACATCATATATGCCGTTGTGAGTTTCACCGTCATCACCAACAAAACCTGCTCTGTCAACGGCAAGAATCATTCTTTGATTTTGCAACGCACCGTCATGAATTATCTGGTCAAAGCAACGCTGCAAAAATGTTGAATACACAGCAAAAACAGGCAACATTCCGCCTTTTGAAAGACCTGAGGCAAATGTCACGGCATGTTCCTCAGCGATACCGACATCAAAAAATCTGTTTTCAAAATTTTTGCTGAATCTTTCAAGGCCTGTGCCTAATGACATAGCAGCTGTGATAAGACAGATTCGTCTGTCGTGCTCAGCCATTTTGCACATAAGCTCACCGAATTCGCTGCCAAATGTCACTCCGCTGTTTTTGTATTCACCTGTGTTTATATCAAATCTTGATATACCGTGAAAAACAGAAGGTGATTTTTCGGCATAATCGTAGCCCTTACCTTTAACGGTACTCAGATGAAGCAAAACAGGGCCTTTTACACTTTTGGCTGTTTCAATAGCTTCACACATCTGCTCAATATTATGACCGTCAACAGGTCCCATATAGCGGATACCCATATCCTCAAACATTGTGCTTTTATATATAAGATTTTTAACTTTTGTTTTGAGTCTGAAAACCGAGTCAGCGAGTCTGTGACCGACAAAAGGAATAACACTCAACGCTCTTTCAAGCTTGGCTTTCATAGTTACATAACGCTTTTTAGAGCGTGTTTTAGCCAGATAACGGGCAATTGACCCTACATTTTCAGAAATAGACATCTCATTATCGTTGAGAATTATAATAAGTTTGCTTTTAGAACGACCTGCGTTATTGAGAGCCTCATAAACAAGGCCACCCGTAAGTGAGCCGTCACCGATAACAGCAACAGTATAATCAGAAGCACCTTTGATAGCATTAGCACAGGCAACACCGTAAGCCGAAGAAATAGAAACACTGCTGTGACCGCTGTAAAAAGTATCGTGTTCACTTTCATCAGGTCGGGAAAATCCTGAAAGTCCGTCTCTTTTTCTCAGAGTGTTAAAATTTTTATATCTTCCCGTTAATAACTTATGTGTGTAAATCTGATGACCTACATCCCACACAATTTTATCTTTAGGTGAGTCAAAGCAACGGTGAATAGCAAGGGTCAGCTCAACAGCGCCGAGATTTGACGCAAGATGACCCCCGTTCTGAGAAACGGTTTCGATTAAAACCTCTCTGATTTCCTGAGCGAGTTCATTTAACTGTTCATCAGAAAAGCTTTTGATATCAGAGGGAGAATTGATTTTGTCTAAATATTTGATTTTATCCATCAATTTTCACTTCACTTTTTTCTGGACTGCAAATTATCCGCAAGTTGCTCTAAAGCAGACACATCACTATCAAACACCTGAAGTGCAGCCTTAGCCTTATAAGTCAGCTCAGCAGCAATTTCTTTTGATTTTTCAACGCCGAACAAAGATACATAAGTTGTTTTTTGATTTTCAGCATCACTGCCGATAGGTTTTCCTAAAGTTTCGGCATCACTTGTAACATCGAGAATATCATCAACTATCTGAAAAGCAAGACCGATACCCGAAGCGTAATCTTCGGCAGCCTTGATTTTTGTTTCATCTGCTCTTGCAGCAATACAACCGAGAACACAGGCAACACGGATAAGTTCACCTGTTTTAAGCTTGTGAATCTGTTCAAGCTCCTGCAAAGTGATTGATTTGTTTTCATTCTGAAGATCAAGCACCTGACCGCCAACCATTCCGCAGATTCCTGCAGAAAAAGAAAGCTCTCTGATTGCTTTAACAACGCTTTCACCGGGAAGTTCGGCAGCTGAAGCTGTTTCAAAAGCAAGTGTCAGCAAAGCATCACCTGCCAGAAGCGCATTAGCCTCACCAAAAGCGATATGACATGACGGTTTGCCTCTACGGTAATCATCATCATCCATACAAGGCAAGTCATCGTGAATAAGAGAATAGGTGTGTATCATTTCAACAGCACAAGCAAAAGGCAAAGCCGAAACAGGATCACAACCGCAAGCAGCACAAAACTCAAGAGTAAGTATAGGTCTGATTCTCTTGCCACCGTTTCTTACGCTGTATCTTATAGCCTGTGAAACGATATCGTCACCTTTGGGCATATACATTTCAAGGGCATCATTTATAACTTTGAGATAATCCATTATTCATCTTCCTTTTGAGAAAGTTCTGTTATTTTAAGTTTAGCCTCTTCAAGACCTTTGTTGCAAAAAGCTGTCAGCTTAGTGCTCTCTTCAAACAATTTAAGAGATTCATCAAGAGTAAGCTTGCCCGAATCAAGCAACTCAACAATTTCTTCAAGGCGCTCAACGGCCTTTTCATAAGTCATATTTTTCATTAAAATTTCTCCTTACCGTCAACGGTTACATCTATTACGCCGTCAATAAGTCGGATTTTTAACATATTACCTTTATCAATATCAGATACGGTGGTTACCGCAGTATTATCTTTATAAGCTATAGCATAGCCTCGTTGCATAACCTTCATCGGATTAAGTGCATCAAGCTTCGCAAGAACAGCCGCAAACTCACCTGATTTAATCGCAACAGATTCTCTTATTTTGTCAAAAATCTTTTGAGATAAAGCGTCAACTGTCTGAATTTTGTTATCAATAACCGTTGACGGATTGGCATAAGAAAGCTGTTTTTCTATAAATCGGAGTTTTTCCTCCTCATTACGCAGCCTCATAAGAACAGTATCTTTACATTGATTAAATAATGCATCAATATAAAACTTCTGCTCCCGCCAATCAGGAACAGCTAACTCTGCAGCAGCTGACGGAGTAGGAGCTCTCAGGTCAGCAACAAAGTCGCATATAGTGAAATCAGTTTCATGGCCAACGGCAGAAATGACGGGAATGTCAGATTCGGCAACGGCAAGAGCAACAATCTCTTCATTAAAGGCCCATAAGTCTTCAACTGAGCCTCCCCCTCTGCCTACAATAAGCACGTCAGCAGCTTTTTTGAGATTAAACTCTTTTATAGCTGAAGCTATCTGACCTGCTGCAGAGACTCCTTGCACCTGAACAGGCGCAATTATAAGCTCCGTCATAGGAAACCGCCTTGAAATAACATTTATAATATCATGAATAGCAGCACCTGTGTTTGAAGTAACAACACCGATTCTTTTAGGCATAAAGGGAATCGGCTTTTTTTTATCATCATCAAAAAGACCAAGGGCAGCAAGTTTTTGTTTTAACTGTTCAAAAGCTATCGCCAATGCACCTGCACCGTCAGGCTGCATATCATCAATATAAAGCTGATATTGACCGTCTCTTTCAAAAACGGCAACCCTGCCCCTGATGATAACACTCATTGAATTTTCGGGCATGAACTTAAGGCGCATATTGGCAGTTTTGAACATAACCGCCTTTATTGCCGAAGATTCATCCTTGATGGTCATGTAGTAATGACCTGTTTTATAGTGATTGGTGAAATTTGAAATTTCACCTTCAACAAAAACCGTCTGCAGGTTCATATCCTGCTCGATTATTGATTTTACATATCTGTTAAGCTGACTGACACTCAGCACAACGCCGTTGCCCATTATAAATCAGCTCCTTTCAAAGCCGCAAGCAGAGCAATACCAGCCGCATTGTCGCACGAAAAATCAGGCTCGGCAAAGCTTGCTCCGAATCTGCTTTGAATTCTTTCTCTGATGATGGAATTTGACATTACTCCGCCCGCAAAAACAAGCGGAAGATTACCGTATTCCGATATTGCGTATTCGGTCATTTTCTCGAGAGTTTTGCAGATAAAATCAAGACAGTATCTTGCAACATTCTCTTTTGATGCACCGTTATCAAGCATCTTCTTGCACTGATTTTCAAGACCTGAAAGACTGCAGTTGCCGTTCTT
>JAZRME010000002.1:0-2278 GCA_045647325.1 Acutalibacteraceae bacterium
TTTTCTTCCTGTGAGCCAAGGAGTTGTGTGATGAAATTGTCTTCCTAAGACCGCTTGGCCCTCCGACTTGGCTGCAATCGAAAAAGGTCTTTGCAACCTTAATGAAGATGTCACTGTTAAAATGCGTGGTGGTGACGTAACTGTAAGATATGACGGTGAAAACATCTATCTTCTCGGTGACGCAAACAAGGTTTATGAAGGCGTAGTAGAATATTAAAATCAATCTTTAACGGCAACTTCGGTTGCCGTTAATTTTTTGCTGTTTCACAGATGCTTTTATATATAATGTATATTCCGTTGATAGGGGTGGGGGCGAACTGCGCTATTTTTGTCAGCGGAATTTTCTGCTCTTTTTCATTTTTATAAAGTTGTTCTCCGATTTGCACAGAAATCTGCTGATTTTCTCTTCTGGCATAAATCATAGCAGGGGTGATGCCTTCATCAATCATTACGGTATTGTTTTTTGCAGCAAAAACACCCATAAAAATCAAGACAAAACTTATTGTGATTACGCTGCTAGTTACAAATGTGCTGAAAATCCGTTGGCTTTCTGTTCTTTGATCTTTCATTATATAGTCTCCTTTTAGCTTTTATAATAAGTATAGTCGGCAAAAAATAATATTATTCAGGCTGTTTTTGTAATTGTTGACAAAAATTTAACAATTTGTTTCCGTTTATTATATATTTTTAGGTTGAAATTTTATAAAAAATCGATTATAATATACAATGACATACGATGAATTAAAATTCTGAAAGGAGAATTTTCATATGGCACTTACTAATAACAAAACAATCCTTGATTGGGTTGACGAGCAGGTAGCTCTTGTTAAACCTGACAATATTGTTTGGATTGACGGCTCTGAGGAGCAGCTTGAGGCTCTTCGCAGCGAAGCTTGTTCAACAGGCGAAATTGAAAAACTTAACGAGGAACTCCTCCCCGGTTGTTATCTTCACAGAACCAACCCCAACGATGTTGCTCGTGTTGAGGGTCGTACTTTCATTTGTACAAAAACAAAGGAAGAGGCAGGCCCCACAAACAACTGGGAAGATCCCGATGTAATGTATAAAAAACTCTATGATATCGCAAGAGACAGCTATAAGGGTCGCACAATGTATGTTATCCCTTATTCAATGGGTCCCATCGGCTCAAAGCTTTCAAAAGTTGGTATCGAAGTTACTGACTCAATCTATGTTGATCTCAACATGGCTATTATGACAAGAGTCGGCAAGGCTGTTCTTGATGCTTTTGGTGACGAGAGCAACGACTGGGTTCGTGGTCTCCACTGCAAATGCCAGATCGATGAAAACAACAGATACATCTGCCACTTCCCCCAGGATAACACAATCATCTCTGTAAACTCAGGTTACGGCGGAAACGTTCTTCTCGGTAAGAAGTGCTTCGCTCTTCGTATTGCTTCATATCAGGGCAAAAACGAAGGTTGGCAGGCAGAGCATATGCTCATCCTCGGTGTTGAAAATCCCAAGGGTGAAGTAAGATACATCTGCGCAGCTTTCCCCTCAGCTTGCGGTAAAACAAACCTTGCTATGATGGTTCCCCCCGAAGGATACAAAAAAGCAGGTTATAAAGTATGGTGCGTAGGCGATGATATCGCTTGGATCCGTAAAGGTGAAGACGGAAGACTTTATGCTATCAACCCCGAAAACGGTTTCTTCGGTGTTGCTCCCGGCACAAACGAAAAGTCAAACCCCAACGCTCTTGCATCAACAAAGCAGGGCACAATCTTCACAAACGTTGCTCATAACCTTGATAACAATACAGTTTGGTGGGAAGGCCTTGATAAGAATCCCCCCGAGAATGCTATTGAATGGACAGGTAAGCCCTGGAACGGTAAAGTTGACGAAATCAAGGGTGCTCACCCCAACAGCCGTTTCACAGCTCCCGCAAAGAACTGCCCCTGCATTTCAAGCGAGTTTGAAAATCCCGCAGGCGTTCCCATTTCTGCTTTCGTATTCGGTGGACGCCGTGCAGCTCTTACTCCTCTTGTATATCAGTCAAGAGACTGGAACCACGGTGTATTTGTTGGCTCAATCATGGCTTCTGAAACAACTGCTGCAGCAACAGGTGCAGTAGGCGTTGTTCGTCGTGACCCCATGGCAATGCTTCCCTTCTGCGGCTATGATATGGGTGACTACTGGCAGCACTGGATCAACATCGGTGAAACACTTGATGCTGACAAGGCTCCCAAAATTTTCAATGTTAACTGGTTCCGTAAGGATGAAGAAGGCAACTTTATGTGGCCCGGCTTCGGTGACAACC
>JAZRME010000003.1:0-2433 GCA_045647325.1 Acutalibacteraceae bacterium
GCTCACCTGCTTATCATCAATCCCGAGACCGAGAGCAAGACCGTGAGTAAAAGCAGTTTTGCCCATACCCATACCGCCGAACATAGCAACAACATCACCGCTGTTAAGGCCGTTACCCAGGTCAGCAGCAATTTTTTTTGTTTCTTCAGGACTATTGCTGACAAACACTGCCATAATTCCACCCCTTTTACTTAAATACTACATTATATTATAACATACAATTTTGTCTTGTAAACTGTTTTTAGGGTTGAAATTGCAATAATTTTAGATTATAATTTAACAAGATTGTTTT
Source organism: Acutalibacteraceae bacterium (assembly GCA_045647325.1). Lineage (GTDB taxonomy): Bacteria > Bacillota > Clostridia > Oscillospirales > Acutalibacteraceae > CAG-488. Next base: position 293 of record JAZRME010000003.1, read on the forward strand.
CGAGGTGACTTATGAGAACTTTTTTAAACAAAGCAACGTTATTTATTAAAGAAACTAATATAACCCTGCTTTTGATGTGTGTTATATTATCTCTTTTCGGCACTCTTATGGTGCACTCTTCAACTTTATATACTTTAACCGAAGACGAATCAATTTCAAGAAGCGTTATAACAATGGTAGCTTCGTTTATTGTCGGTATAGTCGGCGGTCTTGTTATATCAGCTTTCGGCCATGATGTTATTTCACGGTTATGGGCTCCTATCGGCTTTGTAAGTCTCGGGCTTATGCTTTCTCTTTTTGGTATCGGAACATCGCCTGAAGGCCGTGACGATGCTATTTCGTGGATTAATCTCGGCTTTTTCTACTTTCAACCGTCAGAGTTATTGAAATTTGCGTTTTCAGTCACCTTTTCCGTTCACCTGACAACTGTTAAAGATGAGCTTGATAAATTCAAAAATGTTGTTTTTCTTGCTCTTCACGGCGGTCTTGCGATAATTCTTGTTATTCTCACCGGTGACCTGGGTTCAGCTCTTGTGTTTATGGTTATGTTTATCGGTCTTATGTTTATCTCAGGCGTTCAGCTGCGTTATTTCGCCATGGCGATTGCAGCCGTATGCGTTGCCGCTCCGATAATCTGGTTTGAGTTTCTTGCTGACTTTCAGAAGCAGCGTTTCCTCGCTGTTTACAGCCCCGAGAGCCTTACCGAGGCCGCTTATGAAACCAATATTTTTCAGCAAAAACAAGGTCTGAGCGCCATAGGCTCGGGTCAGCTTTGGGGAACAGGTCTTTTTCAGGGTGAATACACACAAAACGGTCTCGTTCCCGTGCCTGAAAGTGATATGATTTTTACTGTTGTCGGTGAGGAGCTTGGTTTTGTCGGCTGTGTGGCTTTATTGTTTGCGATTTTACTTGTTGTTCTTAAAATTATATCAATCGGTAAAAAATCCATCAACATGACGGGTAAATATATGTGTTATGCCGTTGCTCTGATGATAGCTGCTCAGACTGTTATCAATGTTGGTATGTGTCTTAAAGTTTTGCCTGTTATCGGCATTACCCTGCCGTTTATCAGCGCAGGCGGTTCGGCTAATATGTGTATATATTTTTCAATAGGACTTGTTCTGAGCGTTTACCGCGCTTCAGTTGATAAAGGTCCTCAGACCCTTCACAGAAGTACAATATCCACCCCGTTTGAAGAAGTCTGATTTACAACCGTCCGCAAGGGCGGTTTTTTTATCTGAAATGTGCATCAGATCTGTTATATTGAAAGTTCAGAAGCAATAGGGTGCATCAGCCTCCCCCTATTGCAATATGGGGAGCCGGATATAAGGCTTTTTTATTCGGTGATTATATCTTGACAAATCGATTCATAATGATATAATTAACTAAACATTATCTTTGGGGCGGGGTGAAATTCCCCACCGGCGGTAAAGCCCGCGAGCGAAACCTGATTCGGTGAAATTCCAAATCCGACGGTAAAGTCCGGATGAAAGAAGATATAAAAATGTATCTCACCCCGTACATATAGTACGGGGTTTTCTCTTTGGATCGGAGGATTTTTTATGAAAAAAACTAATATTCGCAAAATTGCGGTTACAGCGATTCTCGCTGCTATGTCAAGTGTTCTGATGTTTATAAATTTCAGCATACCGATTATGCCCAGCTTTATTAAAGTTGATTTTTCCGAGCTTCCGGCTCTCATAGCTTCGTTCACTATGGGCCCGTGGTACGGTGTGCTCGTGTGTCTGGTCAAAAACCTTGTCAACCTTTTTCAGACATCCACAGGCGGTGTCGGTGAGCTTTCAAATTTCATAATCGGAAGTGCATTTGTTTTAACGGCAGGTATTATTTACAAACATAAAAAAAATCGCGCAGGTGCGCTCATCGGGGCCACTGTAGGCGCAGCTCTTATGGCTGTTATCGGTCTTTTTTCTAATTATTATGTTGTTTACCCGATTTATGAAAACTTTATGCCTCTTGAAGCCATTGTCGGTATGTATAAAGCTATTTACCCGGGTGTTAAAGATTTGTTTCATGCGCTTGTTATTTTTAATGTTCCGTTCACCTTTTTTAAAGGTATGGCAAACACAGCGATAACCTTTCTGATTTATAAAAAAATCTCACCAATTATCAAAGGTAAA
>JAZRME010000004.1:0-10646 GCA_045647325.1 Acutalibacteraceae bacterium
ATACGATGTTCCGCCGCTGTCCGTGGTACGGAACTACTGTCAGACGGAAATCGACAGTATGTGGGACGAAGTTCTCCGTTTTGAAAATCCTCACACCTATTATGTAGACTTATCCCAGAAGCTGTGGGATCTGAAGTATGAGCTGATCTCCCGATATATCAAGGGCGACAAGGATGAATAACCACCCATGAACCCATCATTTTCCTTACAGAAATGCCGCCTGTGTCCCCGTGGGTGCGGCGTGGACCGTACAGCGGGGGAAACCGGCATTTGCGGAGCCGGTGCGGAAGTGCGGGTGGCAAAACGGATGCTTCATATGTGGGAAGAACCCTGCATCAGCGGTGAAAAAGGCAGTGGCACAATTTTCTTTTCAGGCTGTAATCTGAAATGTGTTTATTGTCAGAATTTTAAAATCAGCCACTCCTGTTTCGGTAAAGATATATCAGAAAAGCGGCTTGAAGAAATTTTTGACGAGCTGATTTCTCTTGGCGCTCACAATATCAACCTGGTTAATCCGTCTCACTATGCGTTAAAACTCGCAGAAATTTTAAAAAAGAAAAAGCCTTCTGTTCCTGTTGTTTATAACACAAGCGGATATGACAGTGTTGAAACATTAAAGAGCCTTGACGGTCTTGTTGATATTTATCTCACCGACCTTAAATATTGTGACAGCACGGTTTCATTGAAATACAGTAAAGCCGAAGACTATTTTGAAAAAGCATCTCAGGCTATCAAAGAGATGAAACGGCAACAGCCTGATGATATTTTTGATGATGACGGAATAATGCTTAAAGGCGTAATTATCAGAAACCTGATTTTGCCGGGTAATATCAGCCAATCAATAAAAGCTATTGATTATATCAATCAGACCTTTGGTAATGAAACAATTATAAGCCTTATGAGTCAATATACCCCCTGCGGAAAAAGCGACGAATATCCCACAATAAACCGACGCATTTCAAAAAGAGAGTATATAACCGTTTTAAACCATCTTGAAAATTCAGGTTTTGACAACGCTTATATTCAGGAGCTTTCTTCTGCAAAAGAGGAATATATTCCACCGTTTGATTTAACAGGTATATAAAACACGGTTTGAGATCACTTATCTCAAACCGTGTTTTTTCAGGCATTATATTTAATTGAAAGACAATGAGAACGCATCTTGCTGTAGCCAAAAATCTTTGAACGTACCTGCTCACCTTTTACGGTCTTTCCTCCGACTTTCATTGAAGTTATATAACCGACACTGTTGCTGACAGATTTATCGTGAACAATATCTGTAAACCATTTGTCCGGTGAGCCGGTCAGAGTAACACCGAGATTTTGTTGAACAAGGTTTCTGATTTCTTCAGCGGTGTAGGTGTATGTCTTTTTTGTTATGCTTTCAGATTCAGGGCTTTTTCTTCCGCCTTTAAGATAAGCAACATCCGAACCTGCCCATGCATTTTTAGCTGAAGTGTTTTTACCGCCTATACTTGAGCAATAAACTGACAAAATCGCTTTGCCGTTATATGAAATATATTCGCCAAGAACTTCGTTCATCGCTTTTTCTATTTTGGTGCCTTTATAATTATAATCAGATTTATAAGCGTGAGTAGATGAACTTACATTAAAGCCGTAATATTTTGCGTAAGTATAAATAGCAACCATCTGGGCTTTTATAGCTTCAATATGCCAACTGTCACCGATCTCTGCTCTGACGGAACCGGCAATATATGTTTTGAGATCAAGTTCCTGACTGCCGTATTTTACAGTTTCGGGTAAAGATTTTTCATCATCTTTTTCTATCTTTGTTTTATCGCTGTAAAAATAGTGAAGAAGTATTTTATCATAAGTCCAACCGTCTTCAGCGTATTTTTTAGCGCCGTACTGACTCATTCCTACACCGTGGCCAAAACCGTAACAAACAATTGTAAAAGTGCCTGAAACAGGATCGACAGGCTGAATATATTCAAGGCTCACCCATCCTGATTTTCCGTTATAAGTTGTGTAGCCCCAATTATTGCTGATTTTGGTTATTTTTAAAGTTGTGCCTTGTGGAATCTCGGCCAACTTTGAATATGATGTACCTGCTCCGCTTCTTAATTTAAGAGTCGGCTCAGCTGTAACCACACCATCATAAGGCAATTTAACATTTGACTGTTGAACAAGACCTATCTTACCTGTTGATGTTTGCAAAACAAGCAACGCATCAGCCGAATTTATCTTACCGTTAGAGTCCATATCGCTGACAGCTCTTTGTGTTGAACTGAGCGTAATTTTGTTTGTTGCAGCCTGAAGCACCAACAATGCGTCGTCTGAAGCGACTTTACCGTTGCCGTTTATATCACCCATATATGCAGCAAGACCTGTCATAACAAAACCTGATATAAGAACAATCGTCATACAAAAGACAAGAAAAACTGATATTGCTTTCTTAGAAAAATTCTTTAACATATTTCATCACCTTGTGGCGATTATATCAAATTGCGGTTTTCTTGTCAAATCATCCTCATTTCAAAAGCTCTGACATCAAAAAATCATAAAGCGCTTTTTCGTTTGTAGCTTCAACAAAAATTTCATCAAGCTGACTTTTTAATATATCAATTCTTCTTATTGATTCGCTGACCTCTTTCATCAACGAATCATAGGCCTTCTGGTTAAACTGAAGCCGTACCTTTGTATTTTCACCAATCTCTTCAATATTAAATCTTTTGCCTCTTACCTTTTTAATGTGAACACATTCAGGATTAAGCTCTTTTTGTTTAGTAAAAACACCAAATCGCAAAGCAGGTACAATAATATGCTCCGGAACCCCTTCAGAATCGATAAAGCTCTGACAGCTTACAATGTCATTTCCACTGCTCAGAGCATAACGGCGGATTCTGTCGATTATCATCTCACTGCAACAACCGGATTCCGAATCAATCACAATAGCTGTATCGCATAATTCACTTAAATTGTTGTCACAGCTCTTAACACCGTCTGAATACGGAACAGTTGCAAACACTTTTGTTTCAACCCCAACCTTGCCTGACGGAGCGCAACCGTATAAAGACCACATCTTCGCAGAATAACGGCTGATTTTTCTTGAGTCGAGATTGTCTTTTTCTATTCGCTTTTTATCACGGTTCAGACCCTCTGCAGCAGCCAAAAAGCGTTTGCACCGCCGTTCATTTTCATTTACAGCGTTAATGAGTGAAATAATTCTGTCACCTCCGGCTTTCAGCATTTTTCTGTTTTGAAAACTTTCAAGACTTATAATTCCGTCAACAGCGCCAAAAGTATCAGCTTCTTCAAAAAACGGATGTGTTCCGTCGCATATAATGAAGCCTTCACTTTCACATTTGAGAGCTGAAATTTTGCCGTTATAATTCCGACTTATTACAAACGTTTTATCCCTTTTGTTTAGCGTATCGGCAATTTTTTGAAAAAGATTATGTTTCACCTGCTCTGAATTGCCCTTTAATATGTATCTAAAACTATCCGGATTAACCGAATTTAACCTGATATGTTTAAAGCCGTTACTTGTATAAGCGCTATGATAAAAAGGCTCCATTTTTCCGCCACCTCTCATTATTATATTTAATTCTATTCAACTAAAACAAAAATGGTGAATATTGTTTCACTTTTTTCGCAATTCTGAACAAAATCTTTTAAAATGTTTAAAAATATATTGATTTTTGCACTTTATATGTTATAATGTTTACGAGGAAATTCTTTCCGAATCTTACGAAAGGAGAAACTACTATGGATTTTGAAGCAATCATCGCTGAAATTACTCCTATCTTTGAGAGCATCATGGCTTACATTAGCGAAATCGATTTTGAAGCTCTTATCGCTACAATCAGTGATTTCATCGCAGGCCTTACTGCCTAATTTTTTTAACTTAAAAATCCACGGCTCGTCCGTGGATTTTTTGTTTTTTATATTGAATTTGACTTCCCTATAATGTATAATTCTTTATTATAAATTAAAGCAAAGGAGAATTTTTATGTTTACCTTTTTGGGAAATGTTTTTTCAAGCATTTTTCTTATCTTCGCAACTCTTTTTAACTCAATAATTCCTATGTTTGCAAGTAGCTCAATCGCAGCTGAGCGTTACTATGAAAAATGGTCACCCGAAGATGCTTATGTTATCGACGCTGACAATGTTATTCAAAAAAATCCTGAAGAAGACTTTAAAGTTCTCATTGTCACTGATGTTCAGCTCGATTCAAGTGAAGCTCTGGGCAAAACACGTTTTGAAACAGAGGCTCTTATTGATTCCCTTTTTGAAAAAACCAATCCTGATTTAATTGTTGCTGTTGGTGATAATGCTACAGGCACATTCTCTTATGAATGGTTTATTTCATATTTTGATTCATTCGGTGTTCCGTGGGCTCTTGTTATGGGCAATCACGACGGTCAAGGCACTATCGGTGAAAACTGGATCTCTTATAAACTTATCAAAAGCGACAACTGCCTTTACAAATTCGGCCCCGAAGATATGGGTCACGGCAACTACGCTGTTCACATTTCTCAGGCCAACAAAATAATTCACACCATTTATCTTATGGACACTCATGATTCAACCGACTATTTTGACGGAACAACGCTTCACGAAGATGTTTATGACGGATTGTGGAAAAATCAGATTGAATGGTATAAATGGAACGTAAACGGACTTAACGCCCTCACAAACAGCAACGTTGAAAGCACCTTATTTATACATATACCTTTAGCTGAATATCATGACGCTTATAACGCTATAAGCTCTGACCCCACTGCCTTTGGTGAAAAGAATGAATATATCTGTAACGGTATAAACAACGGTATGTTTGATGTTATCAAAGAATTGGGCAGCACCAAAAATGTTATTGTCGGTCACGACCATCTCAACACATTCTCAACAACATATCAGGGTGTCAGACTTTCTTACGCAACAAAAACCGGTACCGGTTCATATTCAGACGATTCTATTCAGGGCGGCAGCCTTCTCACAATTGATTCTGACGGTAAGGCTACATTCTCTCACCTGAGTGTCAACTGACAATCTCATATTTTAAAACAAAGCCCGGTATCAGATGATACCGGGTTGATTTTATTTTATTGTGTTTTTAATCGCCTCAAAGCTTTCATCACTTATGACGTGCTCTATTTTACAGGCGTCTTCAGTGGCAACAGACTCACTAACACCGATTTTGACAAGAAACTGTGAAATCACAGTGTGTCGTTCATACATTCTTTCGGCAATTTCAAGCCCTTTTTCTAAAAGAGTAATGTGACCGTCTTTATCCACTTCGATATATCCGTTTTCACGAAGATTTTTCATCGCAACGCTTATGCTCGGTTTTGAAAAATCAAGCTCGTTGGCTATATCAATAGACCTGACCATACCTTTTGATTTATGAAGCATATATATAGTTTCAAGATAATTCTCTGCTGAAGCGTGTATTTTCATATTACCACCAAAAATTTATTTTGGACATTATATCACACCGAAAAAATTTTTTCAAGCTTCAGCTATTTTTTGGAAAAGGTATTGACAAAACTTTAACTTAATGATAATATATGTTCAAAGTTAGCGAACACTAACTCTATAAGATACAGGAGATTATTATGAACTTAACTAACGCTAAAGCAGGAACTGAATATATCGTAAGCTCCGTTAAGACAAATGACGAAGAGCTTGATGCTTTTCTTTTTTCTCTCGGTTGCTATAGCGGTGAGCCCGTCACTGTTATTTCTCACACAACAGGTGGTTGTGTTGTTGCGATAAAAGACGGTCGATACAGTATTGACAGCCGCCTTGCCAGGGCAATTAAAATCTGATTGTTGTCGGTTTTATTTTTTGTCAATGAGTTAGTCGTGATTAACCAAGGAGGAAATACAAATGAGAATTGCTCTCGCCGGCAATCCCAACAGTGGCAAGACCACAATGTTTAACGCTCTCACCGGCCGCAACGAAAAAGTCGGCAACTGGGCAGGTGTTACTGTTGAAAAGAAACAAGCCACAATCAAAAAAAGTATATATAACAGCGCCGAGCAGCTTATAGCTGTTGATTTGCCCGGCGCATATTCTATGTCACCTTTCACCTCTGAAGAAAGTGTGACAAGCACTTATATTAAAAATGAAAATGTTGATGTTATTATCAATATTGTCGACGCCACCAATCTGAGCAGAAGCTTGTTTTTTACAACTCAGTTGCTTGAGTTGGGGATTCCGGTTGTTGTTGCGCTTAATAAAACCGACATCAACAAAAAGAAAGAAACAAAAATAAATGCAGAGGCCTTATCTCAGGAATTGGGTTGCCCTGTTGTTGAAACAATTTCAACCTCTGCTGACGGATTAAGCGAAGTTGTCCGTATCGCTGTTTCTCTTAAAGGAAAGGGTCAGTTCCCGCCTTATAGTCAGAGCAATATTGACTTCACCGATAAATCAGCTGTACATAAAGCCGACAGAAAGCGCTTTGCCTTTGTTAACGGTATTGTTAAAAAAGTTGAAAGCCGAAAAATATTTACTAAAGACAGAAACTTTCAGGATAAAATAGACTCTGTTGTAACCAACAGATTTTTAGGTATTCCTATTTTTGCTGTTGTGATGTTTCTTGTGTTCTGGATTTCTCAGGCAGGTCCCGGTGTGTGGATTTCTGACGCCCTTGTTGCTTTGCTAGAGGAAGGTCAGAGCTGGATCTCAGGTTTTTTTGCTGACGCAAACCCATTCCTCTACTCACTTCTTATTGATGGCGTAATAGGTGGTGTAATCGCAGTTATCGGCTTTTTACCGCTTGTTATGGTTATGTATTTTCTTATTGCCCTGCTTGAAGACTGCGGTTATATGGCTCGTGTTTCGGTTGTTCTTGACCCGATTTTTAAAAAGGTAGGACTTTCAGGAAAATCGGTCATCCCCTTCGTTATCGGCACCGGATGTGCAATTCCCGGTGTTATGGCTTGTCGCACCATCCGTAATGAGCGTGAACGCAGAGCAACAGCTATGTTAGCTCCTTTTATGCCATGCGGAGCAAAGCTTCCTGTAATTTCACTTTTTGCCGGTGCTTTTTTTGAAGATGCAACCTGGGTCGGCCCTCTTATGTATTTTGCAGGTATAGTGATAATTTTCTTTGCTGCTCTGATTATCAACAAAATCACAAATCACGAAGCTAAAAAATCATTTTTTATCATGGAGCTTCCTGAATATAAAGCCCCCTCGCTTTTAAGAGCTTTCAAATCAATGTGCAGCCGTGGATGGTCATATATAGTTAAAGCTGCAACTGTAATTCTTCTTTGCAACACAGCTGTTCAGATTATGCAGACATTCACATGGAATTTTGAGGCAACAGAAACTGCCGATGCATCTATCCTCGCCTCTATCGCAGGACCTTTTGCTTATATTCTTGTGCCTGTAGCCGGTGTGCTTTCATGGCAACTTGCTGCAGCAGCCATCACAGGGTTTATCGCAAAAGAAAATGTTGTAGGCACACTTGCCGTTTGTTTTGTCGGCCTTGAAAATCTTATTGACAAAGATGAGCTCACCCTTATGGAAGGTGCAGGTAACGAGGTTGCAAATGTATTTGCCATAACAAAAGTTGCAGCTCTGGCTTATCTTATGTTTAACCTTTTCACCCCACCCTGTTTTGCAGCTATGGGCGCTATGAACTCTGAAATGAAAAGCGCAAAATGGCTTTTGGGAGGAATTGCATTCCAATTGGGCACAGGCTTTTCAATCGGTTACGCTGTTTATCAGATCGGCACTCTTATCACAACAGGCTCAGTTGGTGCAGGTTTTGTTCCCGGTCTTATAGCTGTTATAATTTTTGTTGCTATTCTCACTTTTCTTTGCTTCAGACCCCAAAAGCAAAAGATATAAATAAAAGGTGATACTATGGATAATATAATTATTATTGGCATAATACTTGTTGTTATCGGCTTCGCTGCAGGTTATGTGGTAAGAGCCAAAAAAAGCGGCAAAACCTGTATTGGATGCCCGGATAACGGAAGCTGTCCCTCACAAAAAAACGGAAAGTGCAGCGGAAACTGCACAAATTGCACAAACGATAACTAATAAACAAAAGCTGTGAAACGGATATCCCTTACAGGTAACCAACGTTTCACAGCTTTTTTATTGACAATTTTAAAAAATCAGGTATAATAAAACCAATATATGAATAGATGTTCATATATCGAAAGGAGTGTTTTATGCATACTTTTGATACAGCCAAAAGAGAGGTTCCCGATATTGAAACTCTGTATGATTTATCGGAGCTTTTTAAAGTGTTTGGTGACACAACACGCATTCGCATTATCGCCGCCCTTCTTGACGGTGAAATGTGTGTTTATCATCTCGCTGAATTTCTCGAAATGAGTCAGAGTGCAATTTCACATCAGCTACGGATTCTTCGCTCGTCGGGTCTCGTCAGGCCACGCCGTGACGGTAAAACTATTTTTTATTCATTAGACGATAAACATATTGAAATGATTTATAATATGGGTCTTGCTCATATCCGACACAAAACAGGACATAAGGAGGAACAAAATGAGCCATCATCACTCTCATGATAATCACAACCATAATCACGATCATTGTCATTGTGACAGTTGCGGTTGCGGACATAACCACAGCAAAAAATCAAAACTCTCAACATACCTGCTTTACGCAGCAATAGGTCTGTTTGTTATCTCACTTATTACAATTCCCGCAATACCTCAGGTTGTTTATAGCATTCTGCTTGTTATATCAACAATTCTTGCGTCATACCCTGTAATGATTTCAGCTTTTAAAACAGTAAAAGAAGTCAAGGTTGACGAAACAACGCTGATGATGATAGCCGTTATCGCAGCTGTATGTCTTGGCGAATTCCGTGAAGCCGCCGCTGTTGCGATTTTTTTCAGAATAGGTGAAATGATGGAAGATCTGGCGTCAAAAAGAAGCCGTAACGCTATCCGTTCATTATCTGAAATTAAAACTGACAAAATAAACGTTGTCACCACAACTAATGAGGTATCTACAGTTGATGCAAATCTTGTGCCTATAGGAACAAGAGCTATAATTTATCCTCATGAAATTGTACCGCTTGACTGCATTGTGATTCACGGAAAATCTTCAGTTGATGCTTCAGCCATAACAGGTGAAAGTTTGCCTGTTGCCGTTGAAAAAGGTTCTCAGCTTTTAAGCGGAATGATTAACGGCAACGAAACAATCGCAGTTAAAACCACCAACACACTTGAAGAATCAACTGCCTCAAAAATCGTAAAGCTTGTTGAACAGGCAGCCTCTAAAAAAGGTAAAACTCAAAAAACCATTACACGCATAGCTTCATATTACACGCCTGCGGTTATGGCTCTTGCTATTATTGTTGCTGTTATTCCTTCAATGATCACAGGTGACTGGGCAACATGGATTCACAGAGCTCTGGTTTTGCTTGTTGCTTCGTGCCCATGCGCCCTTGTGTTGTCGGTTCCTCTTGCATTTTTTACAGGTATGGGTACTGCAGCCCGAAACGGAATTCTCATCAAAGGCAGCAAATATATTGAGCAGATTGCTCAGGCTAAATGTGTTGTTTTTGACAAAACAGGTACTCTCACAACAGATAAGCTGACCGTGTCTGAAATCAGCTCCCCTGTAGGGCTCACCCGTGACGTTGTTCTTACTCTCGCAGCTGCAGCTGAAAGCCGCTCAGACCATCCGATAGCTAACGCTATCAAAGAAGCTGCACCTGCTGTTGACCCTGCCCTTGTGTCTGATTTTTCAGAAATTGCAGGTCACGGCGCATCAGCCATTTTCTTAAACAAAAAAGTTATCTGCGGCAGCCGTAAACTTCTTGAAGATAATGGTGTCGATGTCGGAGATGCTAACGGAATTCTTGTTGCTCTTGACGGTAAGCTTGTTGGTATTATCCACGTAAAAGCTGAAATTCGTCAGGAAGCTCAAAAAACTGTTATGTCACTCAGGGAAAACGGTATAGGTCATATCTCTATGCTCACAGGCGACTCTGAAGAATCTGCCAAAGAAGTTTCTCTTGAGATTGATATAGATGATTATCACGCTTCTCTTTTGCCTGAAGATAAGCTGAATTATCTTGAAGAGATCAAAGCTTATTACGGTAAAACCATTTATGTCGGTGACGGCATCAATGATGCACCCGTTCTTGCAGCAGCAGATGTCGGCGCAGGTATGGGCTTCGGCGCTCAGGCAGCAACTGAAGCAGCTGACCTTGTGCTCACCAACAACAAGCTCGACAAACTTGTTCTTGCCCGAAAAATAGCAACCAAAACAATAAAAACCGTTAACACCAACATTATTTTTATTATGGCAGTCAAGCTGATAGTTTTATTGTTGGGTATTGTCGGTGTAGCTCCGATGTGGCTTGCTGTTTTTGCCGATGTCGGTGTATGTCTGATTTCAGTTATTATATCCTCAACGATAGCATCAGACGATATAAAAGACATTATTGCAAGTCTTTTTAAGAAATAATAAATACCGTTCAGTCTTCACAGATTGAACGGTATCTTTTTATTTTATTATTGTGTCAACAACCTTTTTGGTTGCGTTTGCGTCAGGAGTGCCAAAATTAAACTCACGGAAATTTTTAAGTTTCGGATTTTCTTTGAGATTTTCAATGTCTGACACCGCTGAAATAAGCTCATCAAAACTTTTGACAACGGGCCCCGGAACATAACTTTCATAA
>JAZRME010000005.1:0-14507 GCA_045647325.1 Acutalibacteraceae bacterium
CCACTGACGTGGGATGAAATCACTTCGTGATTAAATCCAACTTCGTTGGGAAAAGGACGGGTTTAATTTCATCTGCGTTAGCAGATTTCATCCGGACTTTGTTCGGATTTCATCGTGAGCAAAGCGAACGATTTCATTGAAAAATACAGAAACAAGTATTATAATAAAACACATGAGGTGATTTTGATGGCTGAAAACAAACTTGCAGATATGTCAACAGAATTTGCAATCCAAATACTAAAACTGACCGATGATATAAAGGGACATCATTCTCTGTCAAACCAGCTTGAACGAAGTGGTACAAGTATAGGGGCCAATATCCGCGAAGCAAAGTATGCACATAGCCGCCCGGATTTTATTGCAAAGCTACAGATAGCATTGAAGGAATGTTATGAAACAGAATACTGGATTGAAATTGCACAGAAAGCAAACATTATCTCCGATGATCTCGCAAAACCTGTATTGCACGATTGCGGTTCAATCAGAAGAATGCTTATTTCATCCATTACCACTGCAAAAGATAATTTAAAATAATTATCACTTATTAAATAATCCTGATAACGAGGATTTTCCAAATTTTCTTTCTGCCAAAACAAAGCCCCTGCTGTAAGCAGGGGTTTTTCTTTTAATATCTCACAAAATCAGAGTTTTTCAGTCTTTTGCTAAAAGAGAAAATCTGCAACCGCAATATTCCTGACGGTAAAGATCATACTCTTTTGAAAGCTGAATTGAGCGCTTGTAGCCCTCTTTCTTTTTAAAATCACCAAAAAGATATTTCACTTTGTGTTTGTCTTCAAGCTCTTTTCCTATCTGGTTAAGCATCTGAGCGTTTTTGTGAGGGCTGACAGTGAGAGTTGTTGTAAAAAAGTCAAACCCTTTTTCTTTTGCAAGAGTTGCAGTTTTGTCCATTCTTAAGACAAAACATTCTTTGCACCTTGCCCCGCCTTCTCTTTCATTCTCAAGATTTTTAACTGCAGACAAAAACTCCTGCTCATTATAATCACAGGGCATAAGCTCAACCTTGTTTTTAAAAGGCATTGAATTTATAACCTTTATCTGATTATCCAAACGCTTATAATACTCACTCTCAGGGTAAATATTAGGGTTGTAAAAAAGCACCGTCACTTTAAAAAACTCAGCAAGAGTTTCAAGCACATAAGTGCTGCAAGGGCCACAGCAACTCTGAAGCAAAAGAGTCGGTGTCCCTTCAAGAGAATCTATCTGTTCTTCCATTAACTTCTGAAAATTTTGTTTTTCCATAAAATCACTCTGTAAAAGCTTTTATATCAACTTCACTCACTGCTGTTTTGGTGAATGTGAACGCCTCAGCCGTTTTGTCGGTATTTAAAAATAAAACCGGCACTCTGACTTTTTTGGCGAACTTTTTTATATCTCCGTCTCTCATATCAAAACCGGTGTTCATTCTGTAAAACATATTGACAGTGGGAATAATCAGCTTACTCCAGAATCCGTATGACTCCGTAAATTTTTTTGAGAAAACGTTATAGATATTATCATAAACGCTGTCAACCACAGCTTTTTTTACATTTGACGGCAACTCAGAGTTGCTCAGAGCAACTATCGCAGCGAAGCCACCCATTCCCTTGCCGTGGATTATAACAGGGCAGCCTGTTCCGAAGCGAAGCTCAAGCCACTTGCACCAATAAACCGTATCATAGCTTTCAGTAAGACCCATTGAAATAATATCCCCTGCGCTTTTTGAATGACAACGCTGCTCAATAACAAGCACATTGAACCCAAGGTTTTTATAAAAGCTGATTTCTTTCTGAAAATCTGTTTCACCGTCACTTTTGTAACCGTGACACAGCAAAACACTTTTTGTTCCGTCACAATTTTCGGGGGTAAAAAGCTTTGAGGTTAAAACAACATCATCCGCTGCCGTAATGTTGATTCTTTCATAATCAGGGTTGGCTTCACTTTTTTTAATAACCTTATTTTTTCGCCCTGCCTTACCGAAATATTTATGAAAAATAACATAATTTATGTAAAAATAAACAGCAACTACCAACCATAAAGTTATTAACGCTGCCCATAAATAATTCACAGCATCAGCCCCTTAACATAATCTTCAACCTGAAACTCATCGAGCAGACTGTCTTTTTTAAGATATAACGGATGGTGAGGATGGCCTCCGTTTTTGGAACGCTTACCTGCGGTAAACCATTTTGCACCGTACTTTTCGCCCAGACGGATCATATCCATAACACACTCAGCAAGATAATCACGCTCGTTGATTATTGTTCCCCACGCAGCCCACACCGCCGGTGCATTCTCTGAAAGACCAAGAATGTATTCAAACGCCTTCATATTTTCGTTATGTAATTCATAATTACACTCTTTTTCCATATCTTTAGGGCTTGTGGCTCTCTGAGCATAAACATTAAACATAATAAACGAGTCAAACCCGTTACCGAGAGCAATTCTCTCAACCGATTTCAGCGTGTTATCAAGATCATCGGGTTTAGCTGTTGACGGGTTGATACCGATACAGATTAACGGATTTTTTCCTCTCGTGCCGAGAATATAACGGTATTCCGAATAAAAATCAGGCACATACAACCACTTTTCTGTGTCATAATCTTTGCCGTCAGTTCTGCCTCGCAAGGCATCTTCAAAGGTGAGAACTTCAATTTCTTTTGTTGTTGATGAGGGTATATGCATTATTTTTTCTCCTTGGCATTAAAGCCTTCAACTTTCATATATCCGCCTGACTTCTTTTTAATATAAAAAGTCAGCGCCAGACCAAAAGGAATCGCAATTATTGTTGCAAACTTTCTGGGAGATTCCTTTATGAATTTTTTATTTTTAGCAATAACTGAGCTTGAAACATAATGAACAGCGCAGCGCAAAAGCTCTTTAAAGCTCTTTGCTCTTTTCATATCCTGTTTTCTTATAAATGCAAATCCGTTGGGATTGCGCAGATATTGTTTAAACATATTTGTGCTTGAGCCGTCAGCCATATATTCCACAACACAAACAGGTTCGTTTAAAATAAGCAAGGAATATTCATCATCGGCAAGAGAATATTTATAAGCCAGAGATACATATTTTTCACCCTCAAAAACGGGATAAGGCGGATACTTTTTCATAACATCCGTTCTGTAAATCAGCTTTTTGTCGCCCTTGCCTCCCCGTTGATAAAAGCCTGTGAGCGTTGTTGATTCGAGATTTTTATCAAGCTCGGTTCCGATAATCGTTCCGTCAGCGATTTTATCAAGAGCGATAATTCCTGCATATTTTTCGTTTTTCTTTTTATTCCACAAATCAAGAATTTTTTCAACAGCATCATCAGTCATATAGTCGTCAGAGTCAACGCAGACATTAAGCTCGGTGTCAATATTTTCATAAGCTGTGTTGTGAGCTGTGTGCATTCCGCCGTTTTCTTTATATACATATCTGATTTCAAAACCATTGTCTGCACTTTGCCATTTTTTGATAAGATCAGCTGTTTCGTCTGTTGAGCCATCATCAACCACAAGCCACACAAAATCCTTGCAAGTCTGACGGCAAAGACTTTCATAGCAAAGGTGAATTGAATAAGCTCTGTTATAGGCAGGGGTAAAAACAGTTAAAGTTTTCATCTTGACTCTCCGTTATTTACTGATAATTTTATCTATGCATTTTAACAAAACATAAACACCGGGAGCGTTACCTGTTTTGCAAAAAATAAAAAACAATTTCCAATGAACAGGAAAATATCTGCAAGGCAGAGCTGCGTATGCTTTTTTATATCTCGGTGATTTTATAATTGAGCTGATTTTTTTAATCTTTTCACTGTGAGATGTCTGATTTATCAGCTCATTAAGGCCGAGACCGATTATACTCAAAGCCACTCTGTTATTAAGAGCGTCATCAAAGGGCAGGTGATTTTCTCTGATAACATCACCCATTCTTGAATATAACTCTTGCCATTGAGCAAAAAGCTCAGGCTTGTATTTTCTTGTTAAAGATGTGCTGTTATCCTTACGGTAGTGGTTAAAGTGACCGTTTATAAACACTGCTTTTTTTATATTGCACAACGCCTGAAGTGAAAACAGAGCATCCTCCGTGCCGATAATTTTTGTGTCAACAAAACGGCAGTTTTTTATACATTGGGTTTTATACATTTTGCCCCAGGCGGTCACGGCTGAGTCAGCGTTGCTCGGGTCAGAAAGTTCAGAGCCCGTAAGACCTGCCATTCTTTTATGAAGTCGGTTTGTCAGCCCGTCGCCTTCAAAAACGATTTTTAAATCATCAAAAACATTTTTCGGCTCTGACAATGACGGATATTCTTTGACATAGCTCCACATAACAAGTTGCGCATTTTCTTTTTGCGCTTCTTCAAGAGCAACCTCAACGGTTTCATAATCCATCCAGTCATCGCTGTCGAGAAAAATAACATATTCCCCTTTTGCATTTTCAAGGCCTGTGTTTCTTGCGCCTGACAGCCCTTGATTTTTTTGATTGATGAGGATAATACGGCTGTCTTTTTTTATATAATCAGCGATAATCATTCCGCTGTTGTCAGGTGAACCGTCATTCACACAGATTATCTCTATATTGTGATAAGTCTGCCTGATAAGGCTGTCAAGACAAGCAGGAAGATATTTTTCTACATTATAAACAGGCACAATTATGCTGACAAGGTCTTTACCATTCATTCTTCACACCTCACATTAATGCAATTATATCAAATTTTATATAATAAAACAACATCAATCAATATAAGTTAATAGATTTCGGCAAAAAAATTTGTTAAAGCTATTGACTTTTTTAGTTCTTAAAAGGTAAAATTCCTTTGAGGTGATTGTTTTGAGAATTTCAGATTTCCCTAAAGATATTATAAAAAAGAATGTTAAAGAAACAGTTAAAGGAATTGAGCATATTATCAAAACCTGCGGCCCTCGTGAATCAGGTTGTGAAGGCTGCTTCAGATCGCAGGAAGAAATTGTAAAATTTCTCGGTGACGCTGTTGATGAAAGCCATTACGAGAGCTATACCGTTGCGCCAAAAGCTTTTTTCAGCTTTACAAAAGTTGTCAGCGTAGCCGTTATGGCAGCAGGAATAATTTCTTTTGCTTTGTTTTTTGCTGATATAATAAATTATCTGACTCTTAACATTATTTTCGGTGCAGTTGTCGGTGTAGGTCTTTTTATAACTGTTATGGAATTTCTTTTATATAAACAGTTTTGTGACCCGTTTTGTAAAAAAGTAGAAGGTCACAACCTTGTTGCCACAAGAAAGGCAACAGGCGAAACCAAAAAAAGAATTATCATCAGCGGCCACTGTGACTCTGTTTATGAATGGCGCCACATGTATTATTTCGGCGGAAAAGGTCAGGCAGCTGTTCTTGCGTCGGTAATTGCCGGTGCTATTGCAAGTTTCATTGTCGGTGTTGTTCAGATTATTCTTATCACAAACGGTGTTGACAACGGCTTTGCTGATTTTGTGCGTATTGCAAGTTATGTTCTCTTTCCGTTCACCACGGTTGCGATGATTGGTCTTTTCACTTTTGTTGATTATAAAAACCTTGTTCCCGGAGCTAACGATAACCTTACAGGTACTTTTGCAGCAGCCTGTGCTGTTAAAATGCTTCACGAGGCTGACATCCGTTTTGAAAACACCGAGGTTGTATGTATGGTAACCGACGGTGAAGAAGCAGGTCTCAGAGGCTGCAAAAAATTTGCAAAAGACCATTATGATGACTATGTAAACAGCGGTGTTGAAACAGCCGTTTTGTGTGTTGACACTCTTACAGACCTTGAATTTCTCAACGTATATAACAGAGATATGACCGGCACTGTGCGTCACAATCCCAAATTCAGCGCACTTGTTATGGAGGCAGCCAAAGATGCAGGTCACAATGACCTTAAATTTGCCAATGTTTATTTTGGCTCATCAGACGCTTCAGCCTTCACCCAGGCAGGTATTCCCGCAACATGTCTTGCAGCTATGGACCCCACACCTGCAGATTATTATCACAATCGCCGTGACAATTATGACCGTCTTGTGCCTGAAGCTATTGAAACAGGATATGAAATTGTTCTTTCAACAATTTTTAACTTTGACAAAAAAGGCCTCGACTTATCTTAACTGATTTGCCGTCTGCGTTTGCAGACGGCTTTTAATTTGACTGAGATGTTTTTTTATGATAAAATTATACCCGATTTTAAAAAGGATTGATTTTATTGAAAAAGTTTTTCAGTTTAATATTAGTTTTTGTTCTGGTTTCGGGAGCTTTTTCTTTAGGCGCTGAGGGTGTAACATACCGTGACAATTACCCTAACACTCACCGTAACACCGGCGGCAACATCGCTGACCTGATTGCCGTTGCAAAAACGCAGATCGGCTATACAGAATTAAGCACATCTACGGGCAAACCCCTTGCCTCATCTCAGAGCGGAGGCTACACAAAATACGGCGCATGGTTCGGCGCTCCCACAACTGCCTGGTGCGCTTTTTTTGTTGCGTGGTGCTCCAATCAGGCAGGTATCAGCACATCGGTTATCCCCAGAATAGGCAACTGTGCATCCCTTGTCAGATGGTTTTCTCAAAGAGGCAGATATTATCAGAAAAGCGGTTTTACCCCACGGGCAGGTGACCTGATTTTTTATAATTGGGGCAGCGGCTCCGTGTCTGACCATATCGGCATCGTAACAGGTGTTAACGGCAACAGCATTTATGTTATCGAGGGCAACACCGGTGGCTCTCAGGGATACAGAGTTGAAGCCAAAACGAGAAAAAAGACATCTTCATCTGTCATCGGCTTTGCAAGACCTGCTTATAATGACGGATCAACCTATGTGGGTTCACACTCTTTTGCAGCTTATGCTGCGTCAAAATACGGCTCAGGGTCAGGTTATTTTTCATCATCTTCTTCAGGTTCAAGCACTTCACAACTCGCTGTTATAACAGGAACACCTGAAAATATTGCCGCCGACTCTGCAACCCTCAAAGGCAGGGTCAGCAACGCCTCAAGCTATGCAATAAGTTCATCCGGTTTTTATTTTGGCGAAAGTGAAACAAAGTTAAAAAAGCACAAAGTCAAATCATACACAACTAAAAAGAACATTGAGCTTTCATTGGCTGTTGATAACCTTGAAATAAATAAAAAATATTATTTTTGCTCTTATGCAGTTATTAAAGGCAAAACATATAAAGGGCCCGTTTATTCTTTTATAACTATTGATGACCGACCCGGTCAGATTGTTCTGAGCGAAAGCTCTCTTGTGTTGGGCATCGGTGAAACAAACGAGATTTTTTCCGCTGTTCTTCCTCTTGACTCAAATCAGAAAGACATTGTGTGGCAAAGCTCAAATGAAATGGTTGCCACGGTAAACAACGGCCTTATCAGAGGTGTCGGTGCAGGTAATTGCACTATTACCGTCAGGTCTGATTACGGTAATGTGTCAGCAGGGTGTAATGTGACGGTTACTCTTTCCCCTGCTATAAATCTTAACACATCAAACTCTTCGCAGACAGAGATTTATCTCACCTGGGATGACAGCAACATCCACGACATTATTGGGTATAAGGTTTACAGGGCAACAAGCCTTGATGAAGTTTTTACCTGCATAGGCAAAACCACTGACAAAAGTTTTCTTGACAGTAAGCTTGAAGAAGGCAAAACATATTATTATAAAATTCAATGTCTTGGTGTCAGTGAAGAATTTGACAGCGAACTAAGTTCACCTGTCAAAGAAACAGCGAGACTTTCAGCCCCTGTTATTGAAACAATCAGCCAGAACGGTATAGCGATAAATATCAGATGGAGCAATATTGACGGCGCCGAAAAATATTATATCTATCGCTCTGACGGTGATAAAAACCATTTCCGTATCATCGGTGAGAGTAATAACCCTGTTTTTATCGACAATAAAATAAAAAACGGTGAAACATATTTTTATGCAGTCGCTGCAGAAAATGAAGTTAACAAAAGCAGACTCTCAGATGAGGTTTCAATTATCAGCCGGGAAGCTTCACTACCCGAAACAGATTTTGTAACAAAAAAACTTTTTAATTTTACTCTCAAAAAACAAATTGACCGTTCAGTTTTAAACAATTCATTTTTTGTAAAATTTTAAGAGCTGAAGCGCTATGCCTCGGCTCTTTTTTACAAAACTGATGTTACAGTTAAATAAGCAACAACCCCCGACATTCGTGTATGAATGCCGGGGGTTTAATCTTAATCTTCAAAAAGCGGAGTTGAGAAGTATCTTTCAGCGGTGTCGGGAAGAACTGTAACAACAGTTTTGCCCGGCCCTAACTTTTTGGCAAGTTTAATCGCCGCTGCAACATTTGTTCCGCTTGAAATTCCGCACATAATACCTTCTTTAGAGGCAAGGTCTTTAGAGGTCTGAATTGCTTCCTCATCTTTGATGATACAGATATCATTATAAATATTCTGATTGAGAATACCGGGAATCAATCCGTCACCGATACCCATCTGCATATGAGTGCCGATGCTGCCGCCTGAAAGAATAGCTGCGTGTTCAGGCTCAACAGCCCAGATTTCGATATCGGGGTTTTCTTCTTTAAGAGTTTCGCCGATGCCTGTGATTGTTCCGCCCGTGCCTATTCCTGAGCAGAAGCCGTGGATAGGACCGTCAACCTGATTGAGAATTTCAACACCTGTCTGCTTACGCTGAATTGAAACATTGGCAGGGTTTTCAAACTGTTGAGGAACAAAAACATTGGGGTCATCCTCTTGCATCTGCAAAGCGACACGAAGGCACTCTTCAATACAATCACCGATGTTACCTGCATCGTGAACAAGGCGCACCTGAGCGCCGTAATGCTCAACCAATTTTCTGCGCTCTTCACTTACAGAGTCAGGCATAACAATAATAACCTTATACCCTCTTACTGCGCCCACCAACGCAAGGCCGATACCCTGGTTGCCGCTTGTGGGCTCAACAATAATTGTATCTTTGTTGATGATGCCTTTTTTCTCAGCGTGTTTAATCATATTGTAAGCAGTTCTTGTTTTAATTGAACCGCCTACATTCATACCCTCAAATTTAACAAGAATCTGTGCACTGTCAGGCTCAGCCATTTTGTTAAGGCGAATAAGGGGCGTGTTGCCCATAGCCTGAAGAATATTGTCATGAATCATATTTCCACCTCAATTTACATATTATGTAAATCTGTCATTTTTGAAACCAACAAATTATATCATATAAAAACTGATATAGCAATATTTTATAACAAAAAAATGCCGTTTCGCTTACAAAACGGCATTTGATGTGTCTGATTTGTGATCGTGGTTTACCACTGCATGGTAACCTCTTCTTTTTCATATTGGCTTTCGTATTTATCCTGATAATAATTGCTCAGGCTGATATCAAGCTCACCGTCCTGAGAGAGGTTGATAACTGTACAGCCACGCTGAGCGCCCTGAGTGTCAATATCGCTATAAGCAAGGTAGTCAATGCTATATCCGTAAACAAGATTGATTCCTTTGTATTCAACAATAGCGTTGTTGATGTGGTCATGGCCTACAAAAATAGCCTTTGTTGAGCCGAGAGCTTCAACTGTTTCAAAAAACTCTTCGGGGTGAACACCGTGAAAAACAGTTTCGTCAGCTTCGTGATACCAACCTGTGATGAGCTTTGCGTTTTCGGTGTCTTTATAACCGTTTTGCTGAAGCTCTTTCCATGCAAATTCATATTCCTCAACAGGGATATGGAAAAATGCAAGAGAAGTAAACATAGGACATTCAGGATCAATCGCCTTGTTGGCTTTATCAATAGCTTCAACATTTTGTTTATACCAATCTATCTGGCTTTCTTTGATATTGTCATATTTCCAGAAAAGGCCAAGATAGTCACCGTCGGTGTATGCGTGAGAATCCAACATAAAATAAGCATTTTTAACAATGCCGTCAGAATTTTTCACTTTTATAATATGGTTGCCGAAGCCGTCAACATTTTCGGGCCCTGCCTGATAAAGGCTGTATTTCAGATCGGGATTGCTCCATATATCTGAAACGCTCTCACGGTTGTAATAACTGTAAAGCTCAGAGTCGTGATTGCCGAAACAGACAGTATAATAAACGCCAAGAGTTTCCATAAGACTGATAAGCATCTCGGCAGGTTTTTTGTTGTTGAATGTACCTGCATTAAAAGGCACAGGGAACACCATATCACCCGTAAGCACAACGAGATCGGGCTTCTCAGTCTGAATCATTGTTGCCACAGCGTTGAGAGCCTTACGGTCTTTTTCCTGTGACATCCAGCCGCCGCCGATATGAACATCGGTAATCTGCAACACCTTCAGGTCTCTGTCGGTGTTAAACACCCAGCTGCCGTCAGAGTCTTTCTGAGGTTCAAGCTTATTTTCAACCTCAACAGGTTTAAAGCTCTGAGCATATTCAACGATGTTGTTAAACACATTGATATTGACAACCGCAGTCACAATCGCCACAAGGGCAATAACAGCAAAAATACATCCTAAAATTTTGACAGCCTTCATAATACACCTCTTTTTTAAATTCCAGATAATTATAATGCAAAACAGGAAATTTATCAACAAAAAAATTGCAACAATTTTAAATCAGTGTTCACATTGACTTTGTTTTTTGTCAATGATATAATCCAAGTGTGTTACATACGCAAATACTTTTCACAGGTGATAATTATGAATTATAAAGACACTTCACTTTCATCAAGACAGCGTGCCGAGGCGCTTCTTTCTCTTATGACTTTAGAGGAAAAAGTGGCTCAGCTTGACATTTTAAGGGGTGTTGAATATGCCACTATTCCTCACGCACTTAACCACTGCGCCATTGATGAAAAATCAGAAATCAGATTTGACGAGTTAGAAAAAACTATCGGTCAGCGAGGTATCGGCTTTATTCACGACGCTTACGCTGTGCCTAAAATGTTTAACCGCTTTCAGAAATATATGGTAGAAAAAACCCGTCTCGGTATTCCCTGCATTTTCACAGGCGAAGCCCTTCACGGAATCAGTTTTCCGGGTGCAACCATTTTCCCTGTTCCCCTTACTCTGGCCGCCACTTTTAACCGCAGCATAACCAACCGTGTAGGTCAGGCAATCGGCGCAGAAACAAGAATTTTAGGTATGCACGAAATTCTTGCCCCTAACCTTGATGTGGCAAGAGAGCCTCGTTGGGGCAGAGTTGAAGAAACTTTTGGTGAAGACACATATCTTTGCAGTGAAATGGGATATGAAATTATCACCGGTGAGCAAAAAAATGGTGAATTTAACCGTGATGATGCTGTTCTTACCGAGCCTAAACATTATTGTGTTCACGGCATTCCCGAAAACGGAATAAACTGCGCCACAGCAAGAGCAGGTAAACGAGAAATTGAACAGTGCTATCTTCCCGTTTTTGAAAAAGCAATCACCAAAGCAGGCGCCAATAATGTTATGGCTTGTTACAACGCCATTGACGGTGAAGTTGTTATCAGCTCAAAATATTATCTTACCGACATTCTTCGTGGCCGTTGGGGAATGAAAGGTTATGTAAGAGCTGACTGGGGCGCAATCAGACGAATTCTTCAGGCTCACAAAACTGCAGAAACTGACAAAGAAGCTATCCGTGATGTTTTTAACGCAGGTATGGATATGCAGGGCTGCAGCGACTACACCCCCGATATGTGGGAAGGCACTCTTATCGAATACATCAATAAGGGCGAGATTTCTATGGAGCAGGTTGACAACTCTGTTCTTAATGTTCTCACGCTTAAATTTGAACTCGGTCTTTTTGAAAATCCATATACAGATGAAGAAAAATATAAAGATGTTATCCGTTGCCAAAGTCACAAAGACCTTGCTTATGAAGCAGCAAAAGAAGGTATGACTCTTCTTGAAAACGACGGCATTCTTCCTCTTAAAGATAATTACAAAAAAATCGCTCTCATCGGACCATCATCAGCTAAACAGAGAGTCGGCGGATATTCCTCAATGCCTGACGGCTATGAAGTGCGCTCAGTTTATCAGGAGCTCAGCGAAGCCCTTGAAGGCAAGGCAGAGGTGCTTCAGTGTTCGGGTTGCGGTATTCCTATGGGCACTCAGGCTATCACAGCCGAAGACGGTCAGTTCCACCTGATTGATGTCTATGACGAGGTTGAAGACACAAGCATTCAGGACGCAGTTGCAACTGCAAAAGAATGTGACCTTGTTATTTTTGTCGGTGGTGACAACAACTTCACAAGCGGTGAAGGTCACGACCGCTCTGACCTCAGACTCCCCGGTGAACAGAGAGAGCTCATTCTTGAAGTTGCAAAGCTTCAAAAACCTATGGTGCTTGTTTTTGAAAACGGCAGAAGCATCGACCTTTCACAGGAGCTTAAGGTTTCAAACGCTGTTCTTCTTTCATGGTTCGGCGGTGAATTCGGCGCTAAAGCAATTGTTGAAACACTTCTCGGTCAGAATAATCCTGCAGGTCGTCTTCCTGTTTCTTTCCCTGCTGATTCTAACAGAATCCCCTGCTATTATTCCCAGCTTCCCAACTTCTTTGAAAATATGTTTGAGGGTGAAAGAGGCGCCCGTTATCCATTTGGCCACGGCCTTTCATACACCAGGTTTGAATACAGCGACCTTTCTGTTATCAAAACAGGTGACACCGATTTCACCGTCACTGCAAAAATCAGAAACATCGGTGATGTTGATGGTGATGAAGTTGTTCAGCTTTATGTCAACGATGTTGTTTCTTCAATTATGACACCACGCAAACTTCTTCAGGGCTTTGAAAGAATCAGCCTTAAAGCCGGTGAAGAAAAGAGCGTTGAATTCAGCCTCGGCTTTGATGCATTCAGACTTCTCAACAAAGACTATGAGTGGGTTGTTGAAAACGGCAAGTTTGAAATTATGGTCGGCGCTGCTTCAGATGATATAAGACTTACAGAAACAATCGAAATTAACCGATAAGGAGATTTGTTATGGCAATTGTAAGATTTTTTGCTTCGATCCTTCTGACACTCGGTATTCTGCAATCACCTTTTGCAGTTTTTACGCCTATGGCAGACCGTATATACACAGACGGTGAGCTTGTTGTTGCCCCTGACAATTCAAAATATGTTAAAATCACAGCCATTGATGAAGGTTATGACATTTATAATCCACCTGCTGATGACGCAGGTTACCGTTACGGCCCGTCTATGATTATCAACGCTGACGGAAGCATTGACGCTTATCTTTCTGCGCCCGGCATCCGTGATGAGTGGGACTGGATTATGTATCGCCACTCACCTGACGGAGGAAAAACCTGGACCGAAGAAAAAGCAGTTTTGCAGCCTACGGCAGACTCTGTTGATTTTTATTCCTGCTGCGACCCCGGTGTTATCAAAGTCGGTGATTATTACTATATCAGCTACACATCCACAACAAACATCAACGGCACCGACAACTGCGTTTTTGTCGCAAGGAGCAAAAATCCCGATGGTCCGTTTGAAAAATGGAACGGCAACGGTTGGGGAGGCAAACCGTCGCCAATTGTTGTTTTCACAGGTGACCCTGATGCTTACGGCGCAGGTGAACCTTCATTGGTTGAGCTTAACGGTACACTTTATATTTATTACACCTGGAAAGATGCAGGAATCAACCAGACAAGACTCTGCACAGCAGACGCAACTGATGAAAACTGGCCTGCCACAATGGAATATAAGAGCATCGCAATAAACCACACATATAATATGTCAGCCCTCGACTCAGCAGATGTTAAGTACGTTGAAGATTTCGGCAAATTTATTGCCGTTGTCACCTGCGACAGATTCACAACAGAAAGCTTTATCGGTCTTTATGTTTCTGATGACGGACTTTCATTCAAAGAGTCAAGCGCAGCTAAAGTAAACATCAGCCACTGTTGTCACAACTGCGGCATCACCTCACGGCCTGACGGTCATATCAGACTGTCTGACGGGGTTTATATTGCTTACGCTTACGGTGACGAATGGGCTTATTGGCCCACAAGGATGAACAAGGTTGAACTCAGCCTCATTGATGCCCCCGATTTTTCAGAAATGAATAAAGATAATCTGAAAACGCCCGTAACTTACGCTGAAAAAAGTTGGTACAGAAACTTTGTAGCAATCACAAGTGAAAACCAGGTTTATGAAGTTAAAAAATCAACAATCAGCTTTGCTCCCGAAATTCATAAAGTTGACAGCGACAGAGAATATAACACCAACAATATCGGTGTTGAATTTTCAGGCTATGATGAAAACATCGTTAAGTTAATCGGTGGAAGGTTTTATCCGCAGAATGTTGGCGAAACCACAGTCACAGCCACCTGGAAAGGTTACACGGAAGAATTTATAATCAGAATAACAGAATAAAAATTCGGGTCGCACCGCTTGGTGCGACCCGAAAAATTTTATGTTTCTTTTATCTGAAAAGAATTGAGTTAAGAACGCTCTGAAGTCTTTCCTGCTTACCTGAGCAAGGCTCGTCAGTTTTCTTAAGATTATGAGCGTAGTCTGCAAGTTCTTCAAGAGAAGCTTCGCCTGACACAATCTTTGCGCCTATACCTGAATTGAAGCTTG
>JAZRME010000006.1:0-3473 GCA_045647325.1 Acutalibacteraceae bacterium
TGAATCTATCAAGAGAGTTACAGGCTATGATCTTGAAGGTATTGCTAAAGAAGCCGGTGGTGTTATCCACCTTATCAACTCCGGTGCATCATGCCTTGATGCTTGCGGTGAACTTCGTAACGAAAACGGAGAGCCTTGCATGAAAAAGTGGTTTGACGTTACTGACGAAGATATTGATAAGATGCTTGAAGCAACAACATGGAACGCAGCTGATAACGGCTATTTCAGAGGCGGCGGATATTCATCACGTTTCCTTACAAGAGCTGAAATGCCCGCAACAATGATCAGAATTAACCTTGTAAAAGGCCTTGGACCAACAATTCAGATTTGTGAAGGTTATTATGTAAATCTTCCTGATGATGTTTCAGATACACTTTGGAAGAGAACTGACTACACATGGCCCTGCACCTGGTTTGCTTCCAGACTTACAGGTGAAGGCGCTTTCAAATCAGCTTATGATCTTATGAACAATTGGGGTGCTAACCATGGCGCATCAACTTACGGTCATATCGGTGCTGATCTTATCACTCTTTGCTCAATGCTCAGAATTCCTGTTTCACTTCATAATGTACCTGAAGATAAAATTTTCCGTCCTGCTTGTTGGAACGCTTTTGGTATGGATAAAGAAGGTCAGGATTATCGTGCATGTGCAACATACGGACCTCTTTATAAATAATTATTAAACATATAACAGCGGCTTGTGCAAATGCACAATCATCTGATTTTTATACATTATAAAGTTTCTTAAGCTCCTGAGTAAGACCATGCATCTGATCAATTTCAAGCTGACGGTTTTTGGTAAATTCTGATGCATCTCTGACTCTGCAATTATATGAAATATCAAGACCTTCAAGACCAAGATAATACTTTGCGTTAACAGGATACATCTGACATTCGGCAACTGAGTAGAAACCAACCAGATCCTGAAGTTTTTTCGCTCTTTCGGGGTCTGATTCATAGCAGTTGCAAAGCTCAGTATAAATTTCAGGATGGAAGTTAGCCATAACTCCTGAATATCCTGCAACGCCTATTTTAAGTGTATCAAGTAAAGTTGCTGCATTAGCATTATAAATTTTAAAATCGCTTCCTTTAACGGAATCAAGTTTTTTCTGAATTTCATCGGTGTTACAACATGTGTCCTTCAAAAATCTGAAAGGACCTATGTTTATAAGTTCTTTCATAACTTCAGGGGTAAGTAATCTTTTGTAAGGATACGGACATTCATAAATGCCTAAAGCAATTTCGGGAATGTTTTTGACAACGTATTCAACATTTTTCAAAAACACACTATCATCTTCATTCTGAGAAGCAAATCTGTTTGAAATAAACACATATGCATCAATTCCTTGTTCAATAAAGCTGTTTGCTTCAGCGATCTGAGTATCTAAGTCATCTGCGGTATGACCTGAAGCAACAATGCTGATACCTTTCGGAGCATTATTGACAATGAATTTAAGCAATTCAAGTCTTTCTTCAAATGAAAGATAAAAAATCTCACTTGACTGACATATTGCAAAAATACCTGCAACACCTTTTTTTTCATACCATTGAAGTATCTGCTCAACACCATTATAATCAATTTTGTTGTCAGAAGTGAATGGTGTGATCATTGTAGGGAATACACCGTTCGGAATAGTTTTAATCATTTTAATCCTTCCTATCTTGTTAAATATTTTATCGGATTTACTACAGATCCGTTATATATAATTTCAAAATGCAGGTGAGGGCCTGTTGAAGTGCCTGTGTTGCCGATTTTTGCAATCATCTGCCCCTGAACAACACTTTGGCCGGGTTTAACGCAGATTGAATTTGCAAGACAATGAGCATATCGGGTTTTTATACCGTTACCGTGATCTATTAAAACACAGTATCCGTAGCCGGTGCTGCTTGAAGTTACTCTTTCAACAACACCTGAGGCTGATGCAATAATCGGCTTACCATTTGCCCCTGCGCCTGTAATATCAATGCCTTTGTGAAATGAAGTTGAACCGAAAATATATCGATATCCGAAACCGGAAGACACTGTGTCAGCTCCGACTGTAGGCCAGACGAAAGCACCTGTTTTATTGCCTAAAATTGTTACATTGTTAGGCACAGGCTTTGTACCGACATATACTTTTTCATCAATTGCTTCTTTTAAGACTGTTGAACTGATTTCTTGCGTCGATACCTGAACATTATCGATATAGGTTACAAGTGTAACAACCTCTTTTTCACCTTTTACACCGGGAGTTATTATCTTTTCTACTCCTTTATAAAGAGAATTTGTTTCAATCTCAATACGCTTATAATTAATTTGTTTTTTTGATGTTTTGGTTTTTGAAACAGTGACATTAATAAAAGGAATACTTTTGATAATGTTGACAGTAGTGTTTTTCTTGATTTTTTTATTTTTATTCAGCTCCGGATTAATCGCATAAAACTGCTCTACAGTTAATCTGTTATTAAGACAGATTGATTCTACTGTTTCTTCGCTTTTAACAGTATATTTGCTGATTTCGCTTTTGTTGTTGGTTAAAAGATACTCTCTTAAATCATCAGGGTCCATTAATGATGATTCAGCATAGAGCCCCTGAATATATGACACTTTTTCAACTATATCAAGAATAAATTGTGAGTTGTTCTGATCTATTCCGTTTGATTTACAGTATGCTGATATATATGACTTAAAAACAGAAGACGCATCAGATTCGTTTTTTACGCTTCCGATAAATTTGTTATCAACATAAATACCGCAAGCGGTTGTGAGACCACTGTCGGAGTTAAGGATTAATTGCTCACAAATATCGTTAGCGTCAGAAAGCTCACTCAGATCAACAACAGAAATCTTATAATCAGGGTTTAAAATGACATCCTCATCATATTCTCCGCCACTGATTTCAAGGCGTTGCTTTAAAATTTCTTTAGCATGTCTGAATACATTCTCATTTTTTATATATCCGATATGTGTATTGTTATATATTACTTCAAGAGCAAAATTTTTGTTCATATATGCATTGACTACAAAAAACAAGCAAAAAATCATTGTCAGGGGAAGTATATAACTTAAACTTATTTTTAAAAAGCTTTTATGTTTATTAATTGCTGTTTTGAAAAAACGCAAAATCAGAGTTATTTCGTTTTGTTTTTGATGTTTGTCGGCTATTTTATTTTGCCTTAGTAACATACCTGAAACTTTGATATCATTAAAGAAGTCTTTGCCTTCATTTATAACATTTTTGTTAGTCTTTTTTAAAAACTCAGAAAAATATTCAAATATAAATTTTATGATTTTATATGTTTTGATAAACGGAGATGCAATAAATGAAAAACAGATAAAAACTATACTTTTAACTTTAAGTCCGAGAAGGACAATACTGTTATACAATATATCACTGTGTGACATATGTGCGTCAGATTTATTGTTGTGTTCTTCGTCTGAAGGGAATTCACTATTATTATTTTCAATTAAATCCTGCGTCAACTATGTCACC
>JAZRME010000007.1:0-6717 GCA_045647325.1 Acutalibacteraceae bacterium
GTATGCTCGTGGAAATAGTTGCAAAGAAAAACTGCTTCCAGACCCTCATGATTTATAAACTCATCAAAATCAGTATAAGTGGTCACTTCGGGGTGATCTTCTTTAGCTTTTTTAAGTTTGTCTTCATCGAAGTCACAAACAGCAACAACTTCACCGTTGTTTGCCTTTACTCCGTCATAAAAGCCGCTTCCACGACCCAGACCAAAAATACCGAATTTAATTTTTTTCATAACAATACCTCCCAAGGTAACAAAGTTTCGTTGATTATATCACAAATTTTTAAATCGGTAAATAAGAATTCTCAACAAAAAATCATTCTTTTTTCTGTTGAACATTATAAAGCCGCTTTGCTTCAAATGCGGCGAACAATATGCACACAAATGAATACACAGCAAAAATAAGATGCGGTATGATTTCAGGCTTATCCTCAACCATAGTAATATAAAGAACAATGTTAATTATTCCGTTCACAATCATCAGAACAGGATATTCAATAAAAGCAAACATCGTAAGAAAATATATAAGTATTCCCAACAGAGTTGTAGCGCTGTCGAGAAAGACATATTCAGACCCTAAAAGCGGAAGAACCCACCAAAGCACAACCAACAACACAGAAAAACCTGCACCCATAATCACTCTTTGTTTTGTGGTCATCTTTCTCAGCTTGGTTGTTGAGCCTCTTTTATTTTTACTCCAACGGATAAAAGTCAACAGCTGTATCGGACAAGAAAACAACAGCGCTGAAAATGCCGAACCGTAAAGATTAAAATAAATATAAACCACACCGTAAAGAATGGAATTGACGCTGCCCATAAGACTGGCAAACCGATTAACACGGGATTGAAGCATTCCGATTATGAGTGAAACATAAAGAGGAAAAATCTGAAAAAAATCTTGTTTATAATATATTCCTGCCAATGTGATAAGCACAGCCGTGCAACCCATAAGAATAAAAATTATTATGTCTTTGGCAGAATACTTTATTTTTTTCACCTGACGGTCTCTCCCCTTTTGTTGTTATCTGTTAGTTGATTTTAATATCTCTGCCACTATCTCACGCTCATCATAATGGTTACGGGTTTTACCGATTATCTGATATGTTTCATGACCTTTACCTGCAAGTAAAACAGCATCATCTTTTTTAGCAATTGACATAGCAAAAGCTATAGCCTCACTTCTGTCAATAACTGTTATAACATCTTTTGCGTTTTCGTCTATTCCTGTAAGAATATCTGCAATAATGTCTTCAGGGTTTTCAGTTCTCGGGTTGTCACTTGTAATAACTACAACATCAGAAAGTGCAGCAGCTATCTTTGCCATTTTGGGGCGTTTGGTTTTGTCACGGTCACCACCACAACCAAAGAGGGTTATCACCCTTCCTTTTGTGAAACCACGAACTGCATTGATTGCCTTTTCAAGACCGTCGGGGCTATGAGCGTAGTCAATAATAACACTGTAATCTGTGTCAGTTTTTAAAACCTCAAGTCTGCCGCTGACGCTTTTGGCATTATAAATTGAATTTATAATATCTTTCATTGAAAAACCAAGTTTATATACACTGACAATAGCTGCAAGTGAATTATAAACTGAAAAATCACCGGGAATGTGAAACACAACTGTTTCTCCGTTAAGTTCATACTCAACTCTGTCAGAAAACAAACGGACATTTTCAGCCTTGAAAGATGAATCAGAATCAACCGAAAAATTATCGGTTTCAACCTCAATACCTTCACTCATATATTCACTTGCTTCATCATCACCGTTAAAAACAGCCTTGTCACAGTTGTTAAACAAAACTTTTTTACATTTTTTATATTCATCAAGTGTTCCGTGATAATCGAGGTGATCCTGAGTAAGATTAGTAAAAACACCAACTTTAAAATGAACACCTGCAAGTCTTTTTTGGTGAAAAGCCTGTGAGGAAGTTTCCATCACACAGTATTCAATGCCCTCATCGGTCATCATTTTAAAAAGGGAGTGCATATCATAAGGGTCCGGGGTTGTCAGCTCTGTGTGAAAATCTTTTTCACCGACCATATTTTTAACGGTACCTATAAGACCGCTGCTGACACCGAGACCTTTGAGAATATCTTTTACAACGAATGCAGTTGTTGTCTTGCCGTTAGTGCCGGTGATACCGATGATATTAAGCTTGTCAGCGCTTCTGCCAAAAAGATTTTTACACATAAGAGCGTATGCTTCTCTTGAATCTTCAACAATAATCTGCTGCTCAAGGCCTAAATCTTTTGTGACAACAACAGCCTTTGCGCCCTGTTCAAGAGCTGTCTGAGCAAAGGTATGTCCGTCAAAACGAGCGCCTTCGACACAAACAAAAACACATCCGTCTTTGATTTTATTGCTTTTATCGGTAACGTCGGCTATTTCTGTATCTTTGTAGCTGTTTAATATCTTTACATCCTGCAAAAGCTGTGATAATAACATCTTAAATCCTCCAATATTCAGAACTCAAATATAATAAAACACACTGAAAATTATAGCACCCTCATCTGAAAATATCAAGCTGACAAACCAATTTAGCTGTTATGATATTTCGTCAAGATTTGCCCCTTTTGTTTCTTTGACTCTGAGAGCAAACATCACGGCAGCCACTGTTACCGTGGGTATAGCAACTATAAGACAAGCTGTCCAGATTGACATAAACATCATACCGAGAATTGTTGCGCCATAGCCCACAACAAGACCGATAATAACAAGAAGCCCTTCAGCGCCTACCACAGAAGCTCTTATATCTGTGGGCACTTTTTCGGTCATCATAACGTTCATATAGTCACGGCCTATCCAATAAGAGCCCTGATAAAGACCGGCAAACGAACCGACAAGATACGGATTCCAACCATTGATGATACCGACAACAAAAAGAATATAGCCTATAACGCAAGTGGTTGAAAAAAGAGTAACGGTTGTTTTTCTTCCTGCTTTGTCGGCTAAAAAGCCTGACAAGAAAGTTATAGCAGCATAAATCACAGGCACCATAAATAACGCCTTGGTAATATCGCTTGTACTCATTCCCGCACGGTGCATTGATGATTCAAAATACAATGCAATTGCAGGCATCGCCGTATCAAAAATAATATGTGAAATTATAAGCATTTTTGTGTCTTTATTTGCAAAAATATATTTCACACCGTTAAACACACCTGATTGATTGCGTTGCGCTTTTTTTTGCTGTTTCAAAGCGGCTTTTTCAGCTTGTCTTTCTTCATAAGGCCTTGAAAGATATGCTATTTTTTCATTAACAAACACCTTGGTGTCTTTAGCGAGGATAATAACCAAAACAACAGCAGCAAAGCCGATGAGCGCAGGAACAAGAAAAATCTCCCTCCATTTTGTCGCATCATCACCCATTAAGGCATCACGCAGAGCAGGAATAAGAATTACGCCTAAAATTCCGAAACTTTTAAGAAAACTGTATATCTTGGCACGATGCTTGTCCGGAGCTTCTTCAAGAATATAGATAATCTGAATATCGTGCCCCATAAAAAAGCTGATAATAGCAAAACCGACAAGAAACATTATATAGCTTGAAGACAGATAAATCGTGAGAAGACCGAGAGCCATACCGAGCGTCGAGATGGCAAAAAGAGGTTTTCTTCCCCATTTATCGGCAAGAGCTTTGTAAAACGGTGTAAACAAACCTAAAACATAAGTAAATACACCTATACCCGAATGAAAAGCAAGACCGTCTTCGTAAGTATAATACTTACCCATAAAAGGGTTGTTCACAAAAAACTCCGTAATAAAAGATGATTGCACCGTAACAGTCAGATTACTTGTTACCTCATCAAGAATATTTACAACAGCAATCAGCACAAGCAAAATCAAAAAATATTTGCTGCCTGAGGTGCGGCTTTTCATCCTCTGAAGTCTGGCAAGTTCACGCTGCTCACTGTTTAAAATTTTTTCGGTAGTTTTCATACGCATCCCCTTTACAAAAATATTACCTGAAACATTATAAATCAACAAAGCTCTTTTTACAATAAATTACAGATATTTTTTGACACAAAATTAAAACTCTCCCGAAAAATTAACAAACCTTACCGGGAGAGTCTGATTTTATTAAGGAAGAATATTACCTGCAGCACGATAAATCTCGTACCACTCTTCACGGGTGATTGTGATTTCAGCCGCCTTGATGCAATCGGCAAGTCGTGACAGGTTGGTTGTTCCTGTTACCGGCTGCATTTTTGCAGGGTGGCGAAGAATCCACGCAAAAGCCATTGTCGTTTTTGAAGCACCGTAATTGTTGCCGATTTTTTCAAGAGTTTCATTTAATTCAGGGAATTTATCATTATCAATAAAGCATCCCTCAAAAAAACCGTACTGCATCGGTGACCACGGCTGAATGGTGATTTTATTAAGTCGGCAATAATCAAGCACTCCTCCGTCACGGTTGACAGCGGAATCATTATACATATTCACATTGATTCCCGACTGAATCATCGGAGCGTGAGCAATTGAAAACTGAAGCTGATTAGCGCATAAAGGCATATCAAGTGCATTTTGTAAAAGCGCCATCTGATAAGGATTCTGATTTGAAACACCAAAATTACGCACTTTACCGAGAGACTTCAATTCATCAAAGGCCTTTGCAACTTCTTCAGGCTCCATAAGAGCATCAGGGCGATGAAGAAGCAAAACATCAATATACTCTGTGCCCAGCCTTTTAAGGCTTTCATCAACAGATCTGATTATATGCTCATAAGAAAAATCAAACTGCCCTTTACGTATTCCGCACTTTGTCTGAATTATAACATCTTCTCTTTTTATATGAGAAATTGCCTTGCCAAAAACTTCCTCACTTTTTCCGCCGCCGTAAATATCTGCATGGTCAAAAAAATTGGCGCCGTTTGAAAGCGATGTTTCAACAAAAGCTGAAGCTTCACTTTCACTCATATTACTGATTCTCATACAGCCCACAGCCACATTGGGGACCAACAATCCGCTTTTTCCTAATTCAATTTTATACATATTGATCACCGATTCCTTTTGTTAAGCAAAATATTTTATAAGATAGAGTATCAGCATATGCACGGGGTAAAAGGCATAAAAGCCAAACTGCATAACTTTGTTAGAGTGTCCTTTTCTGCCACCATAAAGCCAGATAGGTATAAGCGCAAACACAGCAAATCCCTGAGACGGAATTTCAACCATTCTGCCAAAAATTTCAATCGAAAAAACCTGACCTTCAAAGAAAACTATGTTGATCAGCACCATAGCCACAAGCTGAGCAACCCACGCAAACGGAAAATCACGAAGCAGATAAAACATCACAACTGTGATCATTCCTAAAAAACCGTAATCAACAAAGCCGATAACAGACGCTACACAAATCAACGCTAACCACAAAACCGAAATTGCAATATTTTTAGGTGTTTTGTTTTTACGGGCATTGTCTATCACATAAATCGCAAGTAAGCCGAGAAGTAGCGTAAACAAAACATTCTGATGATAGGGGTTAAACCACCTGCTGCTGTAAAAAAGATTAAACGGAATTTCTGTAATCAGAGCAAACCCCAAAAGTCTCAATGCGTACTTTTTAAAATCAGATGTATGAACAAAACCTTCAGCTATCTGAAAAGCAAAAATCGGAAAAGCAAGTCTGCCGATATATGTCATCCAGTTTCCGAAGCTCATAGCCGTTGCCCATATATGGTCACTTAACATAAGAATAACCGCAATTGTACGAAGCATATTTGCCGTCAGACCGCCAAACGGGAACCTGATCAGAGGGCTGTTTTTTGGAAGCAATCTTTTTGCTTTTTCTGTCATTGTAATCACACCTTTTTTAACAATAAATTTTTTACCGTTACAGCTAAAATCATAATAGCCTCAATGCCGATGAGAATATATGCAACACCCAAGCCGAGTTTCGGAGCCCCACCTTTTAACAAAAGCTGATTAACTATAAGCTCAGACACAGCATACAAGCCCACACAAACAGCAGGACACACAAGCGCTGAAACTATACGCTGTTTTTTATTGCCCGGAATCATAGCGCCCATAAAAGCAAACAGCAACAAAACGAAAACGCCGGTAATTATAACACCTGTTTCATCAGTACCGAGAGCTCTTTTATGCCATCCGAACATCTCAACTGATGCTCCTGCAAGAACAAGCAGCAAAACATAAAGATAATTTCTCGGTTTTTTCTTAAGAGCTAAAACTGTAGCCACCAGACACAGAGCAACAGCAACACCGTATAAAGCATAGGTTGCAGTCAATACTTTTTCTCCGACAGAGTCAGCTTTCAGGTTGACAAAAACAAGTCCGTCAGGGCCGACTGTGTCACCTTCACTCACTTTTGTGATGCCTGAAGCTTTTATGTCAGCTATCAGCTTGTCATTTGCCTCTTTGTCAAAGTTATTAAAGCCTTTCCAATATCTCCAGCAGATTTCACTGCGCTCAATGTTTTTAAGATGAACTTCTGTTTGAGCTTCAGCTTTTGCTTTTTCCCAAAGCGCATCAGCTTTTTCTATATCGTCTGTGTCAAAACCGAGAGTTTCTGACATAGTCACATAAATATCAAGATGCTCACCGACAGGGGTAGGCTTTTCAATTGTCATATCAATAAACTGACGGATATTCTGCCAACCCTTGCCGTAATAAGCTTCGAGAAACTCATTCATACAAGCGTCATAATTTATGTAAGGGTTTTGTAAAAGCTTTGAAAGAAGATATGCACGGAGCTCACCGAAC
>JAZRME010000008.1:0-2002 GCA_045647325.1 Acutalibacteraceae bacterium
CCTTGAGGTAAGGAGGGCTTTTGATTGACGGCAACATCCGTAAGGGTTGACGACCTCGGCAACCCGAAAGAAAACTACAAAGCTTCAACAACAATCGTTCCTGTAATCAATGCAGACAACGGTGTTGAATACACAGTTACATATTCATCATCCAATCCGTCAGTAGCAACAGTTGACGAAAACGGAAACGTTTACGCTTCAGGTAAAGGCAGCGCAGAAATTACCTGCACAGTTACCGACCAATACGGTAATGTTGTAACCGACACCTGCGATGTAGAAGTCAAATATTCATTCGGTCAATGGCTGATTGTCATTCTTCTCTTCGGTTGGATCTGGTATTGATAACTTGACCACAGAGGGGTAAAATTTTGGGAGAGCGGAAGCTCTCCCTTTTTCGTTGCATTTTTTGTTATTTGTGTTAAAATAAAACAGGTGATTATATGGATATTCAGAAAATTTTGTTTTCAATGCAGGATTTATCTTATCGTGATTTTCATTCCCGTCTGATGCCAACTATTGACAAAGAGACGGTTATTGGTGTGAGAGTGCCTCAACTTCGACGGTTAGCAAAAGAAATTTATGCAACAGCTGAAGCTGAAAGTTTTTTAAATTCTTTGCCTCACAGCTATTATGAAGAAAATAATCTTCATGCCTTTCTTATTGAAATGAATGATGATTATGTTAAAACTCTTAATCTTCTTGAAGTTTTTTTGCCTTTTATTGATAATTGGGCAACCTGTGATATGCTTACTCCAAAATCATTTAAAAATAATCTTACTCCGGAAAAGTCAATTGAATGGGTAAATTCACAACACCCATATACTGTCCGTTTCGGCATCGAGATGTTGATGAAGTTTTTTCTTGGTGATAAATTCAGCCCGGAATACTTAAATGTTGTTACTTCGGTACAAAGTGAACATTATTATGTTAAAATGATGATTGCCTGGTATTTTGCTACGGCGTTTGCGTTTCATTTTGAAGAAACACTACCTGTTTTTTATAATAAACGGCTTCCTGTCTGGGAGCACAATAAGGCGATTCAGAAAGCTGTTGAGAGCCGTAGAATAACTAAAGAGCAAAAAGAATTACTGAAAAATTTAAAAATAAAATAATAATCAGGTTATTTTGTTGATTTTTTTTGTTTGTTGTGTTAAACTTACTAAGTTAATAATAAACGAAGCATAGTTTTCGGAGGTTATAAAAGTGGCTAAAAAATATTTAATTGTTAATGCAGATGATTATGGAATGTGTAACGCAGCTAATGAAGCTGTTGAGGAGCTTTTTCAGGGCGGTTGGCTTAAGTCAGCAACTGTTATGATGCCTTGCCCCACAGCTAAACACGCTGTTGATTTTTCAATTGCACATCCTGAATATCCCATTGGTGTTCACCTTACAATGACAAGTGAGTGGGGTAAATATCGTTGGAAACCTCTCAGCGACGGCAAATCTCTGCTTGACGAAGAGGGCTTTATGTGGCACGAAAGCGACCAGGTTGAAAAGAATGCTTCTTATGAAGACCTTGAAAAAGAAATTCGTGCGCAGATAGACCTTGCTCATTCATGGGGAATGAAACCATCTCATATCGACAATCATATGGGTTCACTTTACGGTCATTATACCGGTCGTCTCGGTCTTTCAAAAATGACTCTTCGTATCTGTGGTGAATACGGTTATGCTTATCGTCTTTATATTAAACATGATAAGCGTATCTGCCCTAATGGCACACCGTACATTCTTTACAGCGCTGTTACTCTTCTTTCAAAGCGTTGGGGCAAAAAATATAATGTTATTATCCCTGATTATCTTTTGTTCCCTGATTGGAACGATAAAATGCGCGAGAGCTATGAAACATACCGTGAAATGATTCTCAAACAGTGGACCGATATCCCTGACGGTGTTACAGAAACATTTATTCATCCCTCTGTTGAGTGTGATGAGCTTAAAGGTATCACTGCAAGATGGAGAGACAGAGTCTGGGAATATCAGCTTATGAAAGACCCTT
>JAZRME010000009.1:0-2083 GCA_045647325.1 Acutalibacteraceae bacterium
GGTGCCAAAGTTGAAAGCTTTTCTGTAGCTACTGTAAGCTGAGAGTTAGCAAACTTTTCATCTGCATCAGCGTTAACTGCAAAAGGAATTGCACCAATCAGAACGATGATTGACAATAACACTGACAACAGTCTGACAGAATACTTTTTCATATTCTTTTCTCCTTTTATATTTTTTTGAGACTCTCTATAATATAACCGCCTGAAACGGATATATCTGAATTAAACAGGATGACTATAAAACCGCAAGAAAATATTCATCCATTTCATCCATAAGCTGTTCCTTACGGAAGTTGTTTTCAAAGTAGTTTCTTGAATTATGTGACATAACAGAAAGATCTGATGAAAGCATCTTCTGAATACCCTCAAACAAAGCTACTTCATCACCTAAACCGCAACAGATACCACAGCCTGACTCTTCAATAAGTTTCTGGGTTTCACCGCATGCCGCCGCAAGAACAGGCATACCGCAAGCCATATATGACTGAAGCTTCGCGGGAATTGTTTTTTCAAACAAAGGATCAGGTGAAAAAGAAACGAACGCTGCATCGCATGAAGCCAGAAATTCTGAGATTTTTTCAGCAGGCTGACGGTCAATCATACAGAAATATTCAGCAACATCATTGCGTCGGATATCTTTTAATAATCTTTCTTTATTGCGTCCGTCACCAATTATTACAAACAAAACATTGTTGACAGACTCTTTTTTTAACAGCTTCGCTACCTTCGGCAGAAGCTCAAGCCCCTGCGCACGACCGATATTGCCTGTAAAGGCAATTTTGAACTTGCCGTCATCAGCAATATAATCTGAAAACGTTTTTTCAAGAGGCACATAAAAATCTTCAGCATACTGAGGCCAATAGATAACTTTATTTTCCTCTCCGGGTGTCCTTTTACGTATTTCTTCAACAAATGACTGAGAAGTAGCAAAAATCTTATCACAATTTTTATAAATGTAGTTAACCATACGGCTGAGCGGACCTATAACAACAGGGCTGTTAATGCCGGTCATAGTTATTACATTTTCAGGCCACAAATCCTGAACATACAGATAATGAGGAATTTTTTTGCGTTTACTGTACTCCACACCGATAAGCGCCTGAGTCATCGGTGATACCTCAAAAGTAAAAACAATATCAGCCGTATTTTTAGTAAACTTTTGCCAGAAATAGCCTGAAAAAACAAATGACAAATAGTTTAAAACCATGCTTATTGCATTTTTACCACGGGCAAACAAAGGAATACGGATAATCTCAATGCCGTTCCATATTTCTCTTCTTCTTTTAAACCAGCTGTAGCCGTGATAAAACTTACCTTTTGGGTAATTTGGAATTCCTGTCAGGACTGTCACCTTATAGCCACGTTTCACCCATTCACAACACATATCGTTGATTCGAAAATATTCGGGATGAAAATATTGGCTGACAACCAAAATATGCTTTGGTTTCATCAATGTCCCTCCGTTTTAATACTTCCTGATAAACCGAAAAATCAATGAATACCTCAAGCTTAATCTTTCGGGGTATAAAAAAGCTTAATAACTGTTTCTTCGATACATTTTCCATCGGGATAAAACTCCATAAAGTTTTCCCCTTGTTTTGTTTCGCCTTCAAGTGACATAATTTCAGTTAACTCGTA
Organism: Acutalibacteraceae bacterium; assembly: GCA_045647325.1. GTDB lineage: Bacteria > Bacillota > Clostridia > Oscillospirales > Acutalibacteraceae > CAG-488. Next base: position 1,638 of record JAZRME010000009.1, read on the forward strand.
GTCAGAAACTTTTTCCATAATTGATTGAAGACGGTTGCCTGAACAATTTGATACAATGTATTCAGCAAGTTGAGATGCAACATCAACAACAAAATTTTCATTGGTTTTCATTGAGGTTTTTGTTTTGTTATATAACGCCTCAAGATACTGTCGCTGACGCACCATTCGGCTGTTATTGGTTGCATCACTCAAACCTTTTCGTGAACGAACATAGTTAAGGGCGTGTTCACCTTTAAGAGTAACGGTGCTACCCTTGATAAGAGTGTCATCTATAGCTGAAAAATCATCAAGAACAGTAACTTCAACGCCACCGACAAAATCATTATAAACAGAAACTGCATCCATAGTCACAGACATATAATAATCAATCTCGATATTTAATAACAAGTTTGACACTGCATCAGCTGTGTTTCGACAGCTGACCTCTTTGCCGTTTCCGTAGGTAT
>JAZRME010000010.1:0-1671 GCA_045647325.1 Acutalibacteraceae bacterium
TGATGAAATTGTCTTCCTAAGACCGCTTGGCCTCCGACTTCACCATACATACCCATCCTCTTGACTTTTTTGTCTGCACACCTATGGCTTTTATGAATGGTCTTTCACAGCTCGGTTCAACAATTCTTGAGCCGTTATTAAAAATCAGAGTTACGGCCCCTGAAGAACTTTCAGGCAGAATTTTTTCAGAAATTATCAGAATGGGCGGCGAATATGACACCCCTGTTATCCGTTCTGATATGGTCAGCCTTGAGGCGATTGTTCCTGTTGCAACGTCTATGAACTTTCCCGAAAGACTTGCCGCCTTATCTTCAGGTAAGGCAGTGCTTTCACAGTCTTTTTACGGTTATCGTGAGTGTTGCGACTCACAAGAGCATATAAATCAGAGGCAGGGTGTTAACCCGCTTGATCGCTCAAAATGGATTTTGTGGGCGAGGGGAGCCCTGCATACAGATGAATAACAAATAAAATCCCGTCTTTCATCGCTATGGTGAAAGACGGTGTTTTTTATCAGATTGCTACGCAGCTGAAAAGATTTTCAAATGCTGTTCTGATTGTTTCAAAAAGATTTTCAAAAAAGAATGAAATTGTTTCAGCTGTGAGGAGTAAGTCGGTATTGTCACCGTCTTTTATGTTGCCTGTGCCGATACCTTTGGCTCCGTCATAGTCTGATGTATGAGCGTCAAGCCATGAAATCATACCATCAGGATAGGTGAGTTTAACCTCTTCGCCAAGACCGTTTACGGTGGTCATATCGGGATAATCTCCGTTATCAATCGCAAACATATCATAGTTGACAGAGAACCATGCGTGATGGCTGCTTGTTGTTCTGCTTCCGTCAGGGTAACGGACTGTTGAGAGAGTAGAAAATCTGCAATCTGCAGGGTTATTTGAAGATGTAATGATATTATGCCATGTGGGTTTAACAACGAGGGTGTAATTTACAAGGGGGTCATTTTTGCCTGAAACAAGCCAGATGGGAACATCGGCAATATAATCAGTCATTTTGCTTTCGGGGGCCCATGCGGGGCAGATGGGAAATGCGGCAGCAAACATTTCAGGATAAGCTACTGCCATTTTAAGTGTCATTTTACCGCCCATTGAAAAGCCGCCGATATAAATTCTGCTGAGGTCGATATTGTTTTTGTTGTTTGCGATGAAATCGTCAATTGCAGCTCTCAAAGGTTCGATCATACAGTTTTCCCAGGTGATTCCGTTTTCTTCTCTTGAACGGGCAGCGAGAATGAAAGCACCGCCGGCTGAAGAAAATCTGCTTTGGAATTCATCACTTGTCCAATAAGCGATATTATTTTTTTCGATCTGTTTACCCTCTGATTTACCTTCGCCCATACCGTGAAGCCAGATTACAAGAGGGTATTTTGTTGTGTCATTGTTTTTAACAGGTGAAAAATAACGGTAGTCAATTGAATAGCCGTCAACAACCGGACCTTCACCGGCTGCAAACTCAGCTTTAAGAGCGTCAAGTCCGTCGCTGAGAGAAACAGCACCTGCACTCAGGCAGGACATAATAAGTATAACGATAGCCAAAAATAATGATGTAAGTTTTTTCATAATTTTACCTCTTTAAATAAAAAGTGAATATATTGAGCTTTTTATCTTAATTAACATTTTGTCAAATGCGTTTTTAATGTAAGTGAGAATTGACTCTGA
>JAZRME010000011.1:0-3110 GCA_045647325.1 Acutalibacteraceae bacterium
AATCGCGAAAAGAAGCGCAATAGCTGAAAGTCCCTTTTCACCGCCTGAAAGCGAGTCTAAACGCTTAACATTTTTGCCCGGTGGCTGTAATTTTATGTCAATGTTACTTTCAAGAACATCGGTGGGATCCTCGAGTATAAGCTCTGCCTTACCACCGCCGAAAAGCTCACAGAAGGTTTCATTGAAATTATGGTTAATCTTCGTGAACTGCTCTCTGAACTGTGTGGACATTTTGTCAGTAAGCTCACCGATAAGACGGATAAGCTCCATTTTACTTTTTTCCACATCGCCTACTTGAGTAGACATAAATTCGTAGCGTTCACTGACCTCCTTATATTCCTCAATGGCACCCACATTCACAGAGCCGAGCGCTCTGATGGAGCCTTTTATCTCGTGAAGTCGCTTCTGAGCACCCTTCGGATCCTCGGGTCTCTCTGCCACAGCCTCAGCCTCACGCTTTGTAAGCTGATATTCGTCAAAGAGCTTATTAACTGCGTCATCAAGCTGCTTTTCCATAGTGAGTTTACGCTCTTCAAGACGGGCAAGTTCACCGCTGATTTTTTCTCTCTCGGCTGTTTTCATACGTTCCTCAATGCGGAGCTTGGCGTCTCTTGCATCACAATCGGAATGTTGCTGAGTGAGAGCTTCAATCTGCTCACCTGCTTCTTTACTCTGACGATGAAGCTCCTGAGCGATTGCTGTGAGCTCAACTATTTTATTTTCAATCTCTTTGTTTATGTCAAGAATTGAGTTGATTTCACCGTTAAGGTCTTCAACTCTGCCCTCGTGACCTGCCATACGGCTGCGAAGAATTTCCATCGCCTCACGACGGGCCTGAGCGTCTTTTTCAAGGGCAAGAATATCAAGGTTGATCTGAGCCTCTTTCTGAGCAAGATCTTCTTTGAGAGTCTCAAGCTCTTCACGGGATTGAGATGCGCTGTTCATATCATCACGCAAAGTTTTCATTTCACCGTTGAGCTTTTCTATCTCTGAAAGAGCAACAGCTCTCATATCTTCAAGCTCGGCAATTCGCTGTGACGAACGATGCTTTTCTCTGCGAAGCTCTTCAAGAGCAGCGTTTGCTGTGTCAAGCTTACCCTGAACAAGCTCATACTCACTCTCTTTTCTGATAATATCTTCCTGAGCTCTTGTAAGGTCAGCCTGTGAAGCGTCAAGATCAGCCTGAACCTGTGAAAGCTCTTCACTGAAGCGTTTATATTCAGCTTTGACGCTGTCAATATCTTCCTGCGCCTTTTTAACAGCTGAATTGAGTTTTTCAATCTCGTTGCCTCGGTTAAGGATACCTGCATTCTGACCTCTTGAACCACCGGTGATTGAACCGCCGGCATTGATAACCTGACCGTCAAGGGTAACAATCTTAAATCGGTAAGAATATCTTTTGGCCATAGAAACGGCGCTGTCAAGGTCTTCGGCAACAGCAGTTCTTCCAAGAAGTGATTTTATAATTTCGCTGTATTTTGAATCATAGTCAAGAAGCTTGTCTGCCATATCAACAAAGCCGTAACAATCATCAAGACCCTTTTCTGTAAACTCCTTTGCCTTAACTGATGTAATAGGCAAAAATGTAGCACGGCCGCCCTTTGATTCCTTAAGGAAGTTAATAGCTCGTTTGGCATCATTTTCATCATCTGTAACAATGTTCTGAACCGCATTACCAAGAGCTGTTTCAACAGCAACGGCATATTCACCTTTAACGCTGATAAGCTGAGAAAGTGTGCCGTGAATACCACGAAGAGTTCCGCCCTTACCCTCACGGATAACAGCCTTAACGCTTCCCGAATAGCCTTCCATATTCTTTTCCATATCTTCAAGAATATGAATACGGCCTGTTTTCTGATGAATTTCAAGAGTCTTTGAGTCAATTTCAGATTTGAGGCTCTGAACCTTTTCGCTCCTTGACTGAACTCTCATATTGTAACCTGCAACTGCATTTGCAATCTCTGAAGCTTTGGCTCTGAATGTTTCAAGTTCATCACCGCATTTTTTTGCGCTTTCTGTAAGCTGATTTACATAATCAGCTCTTGAAGAAAGAACGCTGTCGATATTTGAAATTCTTGCATTGATTTCTTCCATAGAAGAAACAGCAGTTGTTTCGTCAATTCTTTTTTCTGCAATAGCGTTTGTGAGCTCTGCGATTTTTTGTGAAATCTCTGCCTGTTTTTCGGCAAATTCAGAATTTTCAAGCTTAACGGAGTTGATTTTTGCGTTAGCTGAATCAAGCTCTGATTTTTTTGCTGAAATATCTGCAAGGATTTTTTCAATAATTTCTGTTCCCTCTTTAATCTGATTTTCAAGGGACTGCTCTGTGTCTGTAGCCTCGCTGACATCTTTTTTAAGACGCTCAACTGTATTGAGATTATGCCCAATTGTATTTTTTTCAACAGCAATAACAGACTCTTTCTGCGCAGCCTGTTCTTCCCAGAGCTGACGGTTTTTACGGATTTCTTCAATTCTTATATTGATATTCTGACCGGCAGCAAGAGCTGAATCCATTTCATCACGGATAGCTTCAAGCTGATTTTCAACATCGTTATATTGCGCTGAAGCGATTGAAAGCTTATCTTCCTGCTCTTTGAGTTTTTTCTTTGAAGATTCAATAGTGTGAAGCCACAATCCGATTTCAAGATTTTTCTTCTCTTTGGCAAGAACTAAAAATTTCTGAGCCTTTTCGCTCTGAATTTTAAGAGGGCCCACACGGCTTTCAAGCTCTGAAAGAATATCACGAAGACGAACCATATTTTCTTCAGCCTGCTGAAGTCTGCGATTGGCATCGCTTCTGCGATAACGGTAGTGAGAAATTCCTGCAGCCTCTTCAAGCATATCGCGTCGCTGACCTGATTTGGAAGAAATAAGATCGGCAACCCTGCCCTGGCTGACCATTGAATAACCGTCACGACCAAGACCTGTATCCATAAATAATTCGTGAATATCACGAAGACGGACAGCCTCAGCGTTAAGACGGTATTCACTTTCACCCGAACGGTAATATCTTCTGGTAACAGCAACCTCATCACTGTCACAATTAAGTGAACGGTCTTTGTTATCAAGGCGCAGAGTAACCTCCGCAAAACCTAAAGGTTTACGGATTT
>JAZRME010000012.1:0-13284 GCA_045647325.1 Acutalibacteraceae bacterium
CTCCGACTTCTTGTTATCAAGAATTTCTTTTGTGTTGAAATAATAAACTCTCTGGTCTTTGCCTGTGTCGCCACCGTATGTAAATCTCTTGCCTACGGTTTTGAAGGTTTCTTTGATTGTGTCACCGAGCTTACCCGAGAAGATTGAAGGCTCTGTTGAAGAATCGTAAGTGAACTCACCGGGTTCTGCACAAACTTCAACAAACTTGCCCTGCTCAACGATAATCATGCACTGACCGTCTGCAACTGCAATACCCGAGCCGTTGGAGATAACGTTATCACTGCCCTTTGTGTTGGAGCTTCTACCGCCGACTCTCTTTGAGCCTTTGACCATAAGCACATCGTTTTCAAGTGAATCACAGTAGAAAAACTCTTTCCACTGATCAGCCAACACTCCGCCGAGTGCTCCGATTCCTGCTTTTATAAGTCCCATATTTAAAACTCCTTTCAGTTTTAATTGACTAAATCATACCATACCCTCGCCAACATATCAATATTTTTCATCAAAAATTAACAAAAGGCTGCACCGAAGCGCAGCCTTAAAATTAAAACTCTGTTATTTCAATTTTTTCGATAACAACATCGTCAAAGGGTTTGTCAAGCATATCAACTCTTGTTGTTGCGATAGCATTTACAACATCCATTCCCTCATATACCTGACCAAAAACGCTGTGTTTGAAATCAAGCCACGGTGTACCGCCGACAGCCTCATAATCAGCAACTGTCTGCTCAGGGAATCCACCCTGCTCACCAATTTGTTTCATCTGAGAAAGAAGTCTTGCATCAACACTTGAAGCCTGAACTATAAAGAACTGACTGCCGTTTGTGTTGGGACCGGCATTTGCCATTGAAAGAGCACCGTTAAGGTTATGAAGATTAAGGTCAAACTCATCTTCAAAAGAGCTGCCCCAGATACTTTCACCACCACGGCCTGTTCCTGTAGGGTCACCGCCCTGAATCATAAAATCATTGATAACACGGTGAAAGATGATACCTTCATAATAACCGTTTTTAGCGTGAGTTGTAAAATTTTCAACTGTTTTGGGTGCCTGCTCAGGGAAGAGCTTGATTTTGATAACACCTCTGTTTGTTGTCATAATCGCAACCATATCGCCCTTAACGGGCATTGAAAGCTGTGAAGCCATAGTAATTACCTCCGAATATTTTTTAAGATTATAACATTTTAAAAAAGTATTCGCAAGAGGTAATTTGCAATTCGCAAATTTTCAGAGCATATATGCAAAATATTCATCTGAGCTGTTGAAGATACCTTCTGACAATTTCTCTCTCATCATAAGGATGTTTGTCATCACCGATCACCTGATATGTTTCGTGACCTTTGCCGCAAAGGACTATTATGTCACCGTCTTTTGCATTTTTCAACGCATACTCAATAGCATAAGTTCTGTCAGGAATAACAGCACACGGAGTTTTTATATTACGGATACCCGGCAGAATATCTTCAATAATTTCATCGGGATTTTCATTTCTCGGGTTATCTGTGGTGATGATAACATAATCGCTGTTTTCGGCAGCAGCTTTCGCCATCATAGGCCTTTTTATTTTATCTCTGTTGCCACCGCAACCAAAAAGCGATACCACCCTGCCTTCTGAAAGTTTTTTCATCGCAGATAAAATATTTTTTATTCCTTCGGGAGTATGAGCATAATCGATCACCACATCATAAGGAGTGTCTGTTTTTAACACCTCTGCCCTGCCCGGTATAGTATCCATATCTTTCAGCGCTTCAATGCAATTTTTAAGCGATCTTCCGAGAGCGTTGCAACAACCGATTGCCCCGAGAGAATTATAAACGCTGAATTCACCGGGCATTGATATCTCAACAGGTATCTCTTTAAGGAAATATCGGCAACCGACAGAGTTAAAACTGATATTTTCAGCATAAAAATCAGAATTTTTATTTTTAGCAGAAAAGAATAAAGCCTTCCCTTTAACAAAGCCGAAAATATGCGTTGCATTTTTATCATCAGCATTTATAACTGAGATACGGCTCTGAGAAAACAGCTTTGCTTTTGAATCAAAATAGTTTTCTTCACTCAGATGATAATCAAGGTGATCAACAGAGAGATTAGTAAAAACTGCACACTCAAAATCAATTGCACTGCACCTGCATTGAGCAAGGGCTTGTGAAGAAACCTCCATAACACAGTATTCACAGCCTGATTTCACCATTGAATAAAACATTTTATAAAGTTGCTGCGGTTCAGGAGTTGTAAGATCAGCCTCAACGCCCTCATCATCGTGGTTAAAATATCTTACTGTTCCGATAAGACCTGTCTTTTTGCCTGAATGGTCAAGGATCTTTTTTATCATATAAGTTGTTGAGGTTTTACCGTTTGTACCCGTGACACCGATAATCTTAAGCTTTTTATGAGCGTTATGATAAAAAGCTGCGCAAATAAAAGAAAGAGCTTCACGGGTGTCTCTGACAATAATCTGATTATCCACACCCATATCACGCTCAACAACCACTGCTGAAGCGCCCTTCCTCATAATTTCGTGTACCAGCAGATGTGAGTCAAAGTTTCTTCCGCAAATGCAGACAAACAGACAACCCGGAACTACCTTGCGTGAATCTGAAACAATTGATGTGATATTTATATTATCAGTTATTTCGCTGTGTTCAATACTTTTAAGCAAGTGGGATAGCAGCACATTCTCACCCCTTAAAGTATTATACAGATCAATCCGCTGCAACCCTCGTTGATAACTTTTTCAAGAGTTTCCTGAAGTTTCAGACGGGCGTTACCGGGCATACGGTAAAGTTTGTTGTGAAGGCCTTCATTAACAAGCTCGTGGAGACTTTTGCCAAAAATATTGGATTCCCAGATTTTTGACGGGTTTTCTTCAAACTCTTTGAGCAGATACATAACAAGCTCCTCCGATTGGGACTCAGAGCCTACAATAGGCGCAACTTCGGTATTTATATTGGCTTTCATCAGATGAATTGACGGGGCTGAAGCTTTTAATCTTACTCCGTAGCGACCACCCTGACGCATAATTTCAGGCTCTTCAAGACTCAGCTCATCAATGGTGGGCATAACTATTCCGTAACCTGTTGCCTCAACCTCATCGATGGCATCTTTAAGACGGAGATACTGCTTTTTCATCTGTGTCATTTCAGCTATATTTTTCATAAGCTGCTGCTCATCTTCAATATCGAGGCCTGTTTTTTCAGAAAGCACTTTATAAAAAACATTGTTGTTCACATCTGCCGTAATCGTTGCGCATCCGTCAGAAAGATCAATTTCTTTCAAAACAGCTGACGATATATTTTCACAACTCAATATACAGTGGGAAAAAGTGTTGACATCTCTGACCTTTTTAAGATCAACAGACAATTCACGGATTTTTTCACAAATGCTTTTTTTCAGCCAATGATCACTGTCAAGACTCATCACCCAGGAAGGCAAGTCAACCTGCACCTGCTTAAGAGGGAACTCAAAAAGCACATCTGAAATAATTTTTTTAATTGAGTCTGAATCAAGCTCTATGCAGTTCACCGGTGTCACAGGCACCCCATATTTATCTGTCAGAGATTTCGCAAGACAAACAGTTTCACTATCATCGGGATTAACACAATTCAGAAGAACAAGAAAAGGTTTTTCAAGCTCTTTAAGCTCGGCTATCACTCGTGACTCAGCATCTTCATAATCTGCTCTCGGAATTTCACCGATTGAGCCGTCAGTTGTAATAACAAGACCGATTGTTGAATGCTCGTTAATTACCTTGCGTGTTCCTATTTCTGCAGCCATATTAAATGGAATTTCACGATCAAACCACGGAGTTTTTACCATGCGAGGTTTTTCATCTTCAACATACCCCAAAGAACCGGGCACTATGTATCCTACACAGTCAATCATCCTTACACTGAAGCTGACATTATCAGGCAAATTTATTTCAACTGCATCTTCAGGAATAAATTTCGGCTCAGTTGTCATAATTGTTCTGCCTGAAGCTGATTGGGGTAACTCATCTGTAGCTCTGTCTTTTTTTGAAGCATCAGCTATATTGGGGATAACAAGTGTATCCATAAACTGCTTTATAAAGGTTGATTTACCTGTTCTGACAGGTCCCACGACCCCGATGTAAATATCACCGCCTGTGCGGTTTGCGATATCACCGTATATGCTTGTGGATGCCATAAACATTCCTCCATATTCACTCATTACTTTGTATAATTTATGCATTGTCGGACTTGTTTATGACATAAAAAAATACACCGGGCTCCAGTAACGTGATTTCTTCACAGGAACCCGGTAAATCGTTGTGTTAATTTTTATATTATTTTATATAAGCTGATATCAACTCATACAACTTCTTTAAAAGGCTGATAATAAAATCAAAAAGATTAAGTGACTCCTGAGTCTGTGACGGTTGTTGGGGCAACTGACCGTCAGAATTATCGGAAGACTGTCTGACAAGAGAGATATATTCGATATATGCTCCGTCTTCTTTAAGTTCATTGACAGGCTTCGATTGGTCAATTGATGAAAGCAGTAAACCTGCCTGTTCGAGCAAAACAACATCAGATGAGTCAATTACACCGTCATGGTTACAATCAGATGCGGCATATATAAGATCGCTGACATCTTCTTTTTTCAGAAGTCCGCTGACAATACATGAAACAACAACAGAATCAGCTCCGTCATACCATCCGTCACCGTTGACATCGCCAAAAATCAGAATTTTATATGTTCTGACAACAGTATCGCCGTTTTTGATCATAACCTCTGAACCTGTGCCGAGAATATCTGAGGGGTTTTTATATTCCCAGATATAATCTTCACCGCTCAGCTCCACATATAAATCAATTTTATCGGCGCCGACATCTAACCCTGAAATAATATTATTATCATAATCAACTGTTACTCCGTCACCGACAAGAAGGTGAAGTGTCGGCAAAGCAAGACTTTCAGCCTCATAACAAACGGTGCAGGTATGAGACTTCAGCCCTGTTTCAGATGAAGTCGGCTGCTTTTCAACGACCCAATCGCTGTATGTATGATCACCTGAAGGAATGATAACCGTATCACCGATTATATTGCCGCAAGAAAGACAAATGTTGTATTCATAGCCAAAAGATCTGCAGGTGGGTTCAACCGTAACAGTTTTGATATTATGGTCACAAACAGCAGGAATAACCTGATTATAACTGTCAGAGCAATTAAGACAAGTGTATAAAGACAGTCCGTTTTTATCAGCTGTAGGCTGAGTAACAACCTCACAGACGTAGTTATGACCTTTTGGTGAAATTTCACGGCGCTGCAATTCAGCTTCACATACGGCGCATACCTGAACTTCAACACCGTATTCTTCACACCCGGGCTTAACAATAACTCTCCATTCACCCGGGGTATGTTGAATTTTTTCAAAAGAAACACGGTTATATTCCACACCGCAATCAGAACATTTTATACATTCATAACCTTCAGCGGAGCAGGTCGGCTCAACAGTATAAAGACCAAGGGAGTGACCTGTTGCATAAATAATTTCGGTATAGCTTTCACCGCAGCGACAAAAATACACACGCTGACCCGATGTTGTGCAGGTAGGTTCAATAACAATTTCGCTGTTGAAAGAATGATCAGCGTCACCGTGAACAACAGCAAAAATTATTGCAGGTTCGGGATTATTCCAATCATTATATCCGATAAGAGACCACTCATATTGAGAACCGTCAAAATATACAGTTTCAAGTTGCTCACAATTCAAAAAAGCTGACGGCCCGATATATCGGATATCTGATGGAATTGTGATTGACTTTAAATTGTTACAGCCCGAAAAAGCAGTTGAGCTGATCTGTGTAACAGGTACACCCTGAACTTCCTGCAGAATACGGCAATCAGCAATATCAGAATTTACACAACCGACAACGCAATATCCGCTGCCGTCATCAGAAAGCTTATATTTCAAAACACCGTCAGGAGATATGACTGTGTCTTCGCTAGTGAAACAGCCTTCAAAAATCGGAGTTAATTCTATAGTCTGTGAGTCACAGATAACAGCACAGTTAGGGGCATCAAGAGAAAAAGAATAAAATCCGCTGTTTATTTTTAATGTTACAACAGCAAAAGTGCCCTCCTTTATAGGGTCAACGCTCACAGCCGAAATATGTGAGCCATCAGCATCGGGGCTTGTGTTTTTAAAAAAGACACCGTTAAAATCAGCACCCTGCTCTATTTTTTCGCAAACGAGGCCTTCTGTATCAAAAACCAGGTCTATAGAGTTAAACTCACCGCTTATAACATTCAGATTGAGAACAATGTGATTTTCATCTGACTCAAGCTGTTGAATCTCTATCACAGGCGAAGTCACACCGACAGCTGCAACACCACCAACTGAAAGCATCGCAGCAAACAACAATGTCATTATAAAGCAAAAACTTATATAAAACTTTTTCATACCGACCCTCCGATTTTAATGTTAATATTATAAATCTACAGCCACTTTTTGTCAATGAACAAAGGATCTTTACGCAGACATAAAAATGCACCCCTGAGGGTGCATTAAAACGATTTTAATCTTTATATGTAACAGGTCTGCCTGTCAGCTTTGAAATCCAGAATCTGCCGAAACGGTGGGAAGATTTCATCAATATACCTCTCCATCTGACATCAAACACAAGATCGCCGCCAAAAGTATCGCCTTTCTTTTTTATGGCCTTAGCCTTTCTGAAAGTAAACATATCATACCAATGAACAACCCTGCTTGTATAAACAGATGTGTCTTTTTCATCAACTTCAAGAATTCTGTAACCATACTGTGATGAAAATGCGTCACGGTTATATCGAGTGCTCAAAGAGTTGCAGATATCAACGCCCTTATATTTTACACCGAAGGCATTGGTGTGATCGTGACCGGTAAAAATACCAAGCACATCGCCCTTTTCAACCATAGCCTCAAACTGACCGTAGTTTTCATATCCGCTGCAGGGAGTTTCGGTGAGAGTGCCGTAATTTTGTCTGCTCGGATCAAACATATAATAATCATCTTTATTATACATATGACTGTATGAGAAAAAGCGTTTTTTGTCACTCTTTTTAAGTGCATCATAAACATCAGCGACAATCATATGCTGAAACGCAAGAGAATAAACTTTATTGCCGCCATTGAGAGCTGTAAGCTCATCAGAACGGGTTTTGTACCATTCAACCTGATCAGCTAAAACGCAACCGTAATGACCCTCTTTATCGTAATCATTTGAGTCAAACACCCACAAGTTGAATTTCAGAGCTGAACCGTCTGATGACATAACAGGAATGTTATATGTTCCGCAGCCTGAAAGGAGCTCACCATCATCAACGCTGATTGAACTTGAATGGGTATTATAATAAGCCATAAGGTCTTCTCTTGTTAATTCACCTGACTCAGAATCGTGATTGCCGAAAGTTATGGCTGTCGGAATATTTCTCTTATCAAAAGTACCCATAAGTTTATCGATATATTCTTTTGTCTTAGGTGTGCCGTGGTTATTAGCCACATTATCGCCTGTGATAATCACAACATCGGGCTTTTCACGATCACAAGCCTCTGCCATAAGCCACACGGAAGCATCAATATTTTTATCGCTGAGATGTGTGTCGGTTATGTGCATAATCTTAAGTTTGCCGTTTTTATTAAATTTTATCGGTTTTGATGTAGTCGGACTTATCATAGATATCCCTCCGGAAATGTACTGACAATAGGATATAACATTCCTGCAAAAAATGCAAGGGTGAACAAAGAAAAACGGCAGACATTTTAGTCTGCCGTTTGTTTTAACCCCAATTAAACGGTCTGAGCATAAAATCAACTTCGCTCTTTTCAGGGATTATGCCGAAAGATGAAACACGATTCATTCCGTGAGCCTTAAAAGCATCATACAGCTCTTCATTGGCTTTGAGTCGGAAAGGATTCAAGAAGCAATATTCACCCAGGAACTGATTGGCTTTGAAATATTCCCAACTGAGATTATCAACCTCAATATTAAAGCGTTGCTCGTCAGTTACATCAGCTTTGAGAGCCTTTTTCCAGAGAATATCAAGCTTTGTGATGTTAAGCGGTGAAAAATAACCTGCCTGATAATGCCAGTCAAAGTCAAAAGCATGAGCTGTGGCTTTCATCTGAGCTGTCTGAATATCAATAATTTCTTTAATATAAGGAGCAGCCTCTTCGCCATAATAAGCTTTAAGGAAATCCATCATGTGATACTCAACATCGCAGTCAACATCCCACTGAAGCTTACTCAGAAGATAGTTTCTCAGATCGTTGAACGCAGCATAATGACCGTCGCCGCAGTTATAAACATAACCTGTGATACCGATATCATGCATATACTTCATTGTTGACTGAAGAGTTTCAAAATTTGAATGGAACTGAGCTGTATTCAGAAAATTGATAGTGTAATCATAAATATATGTTCTCTCAGCAAGCTGAACCCAATCTTTAAAATCCTGAGCTATGTAAGGCTCATTTTCTCCGAAAAGATTCATAAAAGTTTCCTGACCGTCAATAGCACCGCATTCGGTAAGAGGATGGCTGCGACAAGCACGGTGAAGACCGCAAAGAACAGGAACAACATTATCGTTGCAACGAAGAGTCATATCTATAGGAGGTCTCTCGGTTTCACCATAAGCGTAAAAAGTATAGGTGAAATCAGGAAATTCTTCATCAAGCGCATCAGCAAAATTGTTAGTAAAAATCAAAGTGGGTGCGCAGATGCTACCGTATTTTTCATAAGAAGCCTCGCAATCAGGACAATGACAATAATTGGAATTGTCTTTCTGACCGATGTGGATATGATCTGCTGTTTCACGGTCGCAATTACGCATAGCTTTACGGGCATTTTCAACAGCGATAGGCAAAACTTCAGGATTAGAAAGACATACATGATCGGTTGTACGGCTTCCGTCAGGATTCATTGCAAAATACTCAGGATGCTCTGAGAAAAGTGAATCAGGAACAAGAACATCAAGAGTGACATCCCACAAAACATAGTTGAGAGCCCCACCGTATTCTTGTGCTTCGTTCCAGAAGGATACATTCATTTTTGTTCTTGCACGATGAGCGTCATTTGTACCTGCAGGAGAATTTCTGCGAATCACAAACGAAGGTTCAACTTTACGGTTAAGACCTTTATCAATTATAAGGTCTTTACTTTCCGGTACAACTTCAAGAGTGGGCGTAAACCAACGCACACCGAAATATTCCTCTAAAAGAGTGTAAACACCGTAGGGCGTTCCCCTGCTGTCTTCACCGGCTATAAAAAGTCGGTTACCGTCAACCAAAAGAACAAAACCGTCTTCACCAATTGACGAAGTGTCAATTTTTTCAACAGATGAAGTAAGATCTGTGTCGCCGATAACAATTGCATTATCATCTGCGTCAAGCTGATTTTCGGTTACCACATCAAGCTCGGCTCCGCTTAATTTTTTAAGATAGGTCTGAAGCTCGTCAGCAGCCGTTGCGATAGTCTGATCAGGGTTTTGTGCAGTTGCGATAACAAAATCGGTTTCACCGTCTTTTACAATATACATAGGGCTGTTGATTTCGGGGGCAACATAATCGTTGCCGCCGTAATCAATATTTGTGTTAACAGGTATAATACCTGCGCACACAAGAAGAATCTCAACAAGAGATATAAACGCTTTTATATAAGACATAAGCTGCCTCCTTTATGCTTCAGAAGACATTTCAAACACAAGTTCACCGCCGGCCATAAGCTGTTCATGAGTCACATAGCAACCTTCAAGGGCTGTTCCGTTAAGAGTTACGCTCTTTACATAAACATTCTTTTTGCCCTGATTATTGGCTGTTATTTTAAGAGTGTTGCCGTTGCCGAGAGCGATTTCTGCGCTGTCAACATTGGGAGAGCCGATCCAGTATTTGTCGCTGCCGGCAAGAGGATAAAAGCCCATAGCTGAGAACACATACCAGGAGCTTAATGTGCCGCCGTCATCATTACCGTCAAGGCCGTCAATATCTGTGCTGAATCTGTTATCAAGAGTCCAGCGTACCCATTTTTGTGTAAGATCTTTTCTGCCTGCATTTGCAAAAAGATACGGAGCATGAATATCATGCTGATTACCAACCCAGAATCCGCTGCCCGGGTCGATAGCAGCTCTGCTCAAAGAGGCATCTTTCATAAACTGATTAAGCTCTTTGACAAAATACTCTTTGCTTTCAAAAAGATTTATCATTCCGTCAATATCATGCATAGCGCTCCAACGCCACTGTCTTGCGCTGCCTTCGCAATAAGGAGCTGCAAATTTAACAGGAAGCACTGCATCATAGAAAGACGTGATGTATGGGCTGAAGTTCCAGATAAATTCACCGTCAGAATTTTTAGCCTGGAAATACTGTGTTTCAGGGTTGAACACATTTTTATAATACATTGATTTTTCGTAGTATTTCTGAGCAATATCAGTTTTGCCCAAAGCTGCAGCAAGATCAGCAATCGCAGCATCTTCCCAGGAATATTCTATAGTTTTGGAAACAGATTCGTCACCGTTTGAAATATCATTGGGAACATAGCCGTATTCGTTATAGGCATCAACCCAATCTCTTTCATCCCTGCCGACATTAGTGTCAGAGGCTCTCATCATACATTCAAGGGCATATTCAACATCAAAATCGGTGTAACCCTTGAGATAACTTTCGGTGATTATAATGTTAGTGGGGCTGCCCTGCATTGAGCCTGTGTGACCTGCACCCATAGGCCAACGGGGAAGAACACCGTAACCATCTTTTGCCATACTGACAAGGCTCTTAAGACAATCAGACTGAACATCGGGAGCTATAAGAGTGTAGAGAGAATGGGTTGTTCGGCAAGTGTCCCATATAGACATATCAGTTCTGTAAGTATATCCTTCAGCTGTATGCACCTGCTTATCAAAGCCAAGATATTCACCGTTTACATCAGTAAAATCAGAAGGCATAATCATACTGTGATAAAGAGCTGTGTAAAAAATTGTTTTGCTTTCATCATCAGCATCAATTTTAATTGTAGAAAGGCGTTCATCCCACTGACTCAGAGCGTCTTTTTTGGCGCTGTCAAAATCAAAGTTACCGGCTTCTTCGTCAAGATTAAGTTTTGCGTTTTCAACGCTGACACAGCTTACACCGACTTTAAGTTCAACATCACTGTCTTCAATTGAGCCGAAGTTAAGGTCGATACCGACTTTGTCATCTTCTGTGATAATTTCATAAGAAACGATTTTTTCATCAGCTGTAGCAGCAAAATAAACAGGGAGACCGTCATATCGGTCAGAGAATGAACCGTGAAGAATACAACCGCCTGTGATCATACCGGTAGTTTCATCATAGTTTACAAAAGCTCCTGATGTCCAACGGGTAGGAATAATGCTGCTGGCATCAATGAAAAGACGAGAATCTTTGGAGTCATTGAAAGTGTAACGATGAATACCTGTATGGTCTGTAGAAGTCATCTCAGCAAGGCAGTCGATAGTCTGAAGATACACAGCATAATAACCGGGCACGGCTGTTTCATTAAGATGAGAATAAGGTAACGCTGATGCAGACTTTTTGCCGATAGCGGGAGTTACTCTGAACATACCGTAATCCATAACACCCGTACCTGAAAGTCGGGAATGGCTGAAGCCGAGAATATGGCGCTGATCATAGTAATAACCTGAACGGTTAAGATTGATAATACCTGCGCCACCCATAAAGGAAGTGTCAGGTCCCAACCTTACAAAACCGAACGGAGTACATGCGGCAGGGCTTAACATAGCGCAAGCCCAGGGGATTCCGCCTGTGCCGATAAAGGGGTCAACATACTGAGTGTATTCCCCTGTTTCTGTTTCGGGCATTTCAACGGGCTGCATTAAAACACCGTTAAAAAGAGAAGCAAAAGTTGTTTCAAAAAGAACTACTATTGCAACAAGTATTCTGATAATAACCATACTATTACCACCTCAATTATTTTTCTTATTTCAACTATACCCCATTAAAGCGTAAAAGTCAAATAAAAAAGTTATTTCAACACTATATATCCGCAGACAGGAAGGTTAATCTCACCATTTACGGTTTCACCTGTTATAACATTGGTGTATTCCTTATCAAGGGTAATTCTTCTTTCACTGTCAGCAAAGTTCATAGCAAAAATCAGATCTCCTCGTTTTCTGATTGTTACGCCCTCACCCGGCTGAATAAGTGTGTCGGGAGTAATCTCTGCAACAGAAATAAGCTTTTCTGAGAAGTCATCGGCAAAGTCACCGTCATTTCTGAAAGCAACATAATAAGCCTTGCCTTTGCCGTAATTATTTTGGGTCACGGCAGGTCTGTTTTTATAAAAATCATCTTTATATCCGCCTAAAACAGCAGCTCCGTCTGAATGAATCAGATCACAGACTCTGACACCATCATAGGTTTTATCTGAATAAGAAACAGTATTTTTCATACCTTCAGGAAGGGAATCGGTTTCTTCGCACCAGATGCCGAAAACTTCTTTCAATTCATTGGCAGGGAAACCGCCGAGGTAACAAAGGTCATCTTTATCAACAAGCCCCGAAAGGTATGTGGTGACAAAATTGCCTCCGTTTTTAACATAAGACTCTATTCTTTCGATCGTTCCGTCTTTAAGCATATACAAAAACGGCGCAACTATAAGTTTATATTTTGAAAAATCATCTTCCATTGAAATTACATCAACGCTGATTCCTCTTCTTAAGAAAGGCTCATACCACTTGATACATTCCTCAAAATAATCACGGTGGTCATTATTATAACCGCAGAAATACTGAACAGCCCAGCTATTCTGCCAATCGGCAATAACGGCAACCTGACTGTCACACATTTCACCAACCACATCGCCAAGCTTTTCAAGAACTTCACCAAGATGTGAAACTTCCTTAAAAACCCTTGTGTTTTCGTGACCGCAATGGTCAACAACAGCACCGTGATATTTTTCGTGACCGCCACGGCTCTTGCGCCATTGAAAATACTGAACACTGTCAGCTCCGTGAGCAACAGCCTGAATTGAAGAAAGCTCCTGTCGGCCGGGGCGAGGCAACTTGTTGACATTGTGCCAATTGACAAGTGACGGTGTGCTTTCCATCATAAAAACGGTTTTCCGCCACCCATAGAACGGAATGCATCATGAACAAAAGCTGTATCACGGGCTTCTGAAAGGTTGTGTCCCCTATCCCACGCAGGGTAATTATCCCACGAAACAAGGTCAAGCTTTTTGGCAAATTTCTGATAATCGATGCCGTCATAAAGCTTCATAAAATTGGTGGTGATAGGGATATCGGGTGTTATT
>JAZRME010000013.1:0-4938 GCA_045647325.1 Acutalibacteraceae bacterium
TCAGAATTCAGGATGGCAGAATTGTTGACGATTATTTTAACAAATAAAACAATTGCACCGACCTGGTATGGTCGGTGTTTTTTGGAGGAACAGTATGCAGATCAGACGAGCTTGTTATCAGGATATGGACGCAATAAATTCTCTTTTATGTCAGGTGCTTGAGGTTCATCATCAGGCAAGACCTGATATCTTTAAAACCGGCTCAAAAAAATACACAGACAGTGAGCTTAAAGAGATAATCGATGATAATCTTAAACCGATTTTTGTTGCCGTTGACGGTGATTGTGTCATAGGTTACGCTTTTTGTGTTTTTCAACAACATATTGATAACAATATTCTTACAGACATCAAAACCCTTTATATTGATGATCTTTGTGTTGACGAAGCTTTAAGAGGTCAGCATATAGGTAAAAAGCTTTATGATTATGTGTTGGCTTTTGCTAAAGAAAAAGGTTGCTATAATGTGACGCTCAATGTCTGGTCAGGCAACGATAATGCGATAAGATTTTACGAAAAATGCGGAATGAAACCGCAGAAGACGGGTATGGAAGTTATTTTATGACAGATTTTAAATGTGCTATTTTTGACCTTGACGGAACGGTGCTTGATTCAACAGATGTGTGGGCTCAGATTGATGAAGAGTTTTTTGCTCTCAGGGGAATGAAAATTCCGCCCGATTACGCCAAAACAATTGCGCCAATGGGTTTTGAGAGAGCTGCAAAATATACTGTTGAAACTTATAACCTTAAAGAAACTCCTCAGGAGGTTATTGCTCAGTGGAATGAGATGTCACTCGAAAAATTTAAAAACGATGTGGCGCTTAAACCCGGTGTAAAAAAATATCTTGAATATCTCAAAAACAAGGGGATTTTTACGGCAATAGCTACAGCGTCACAGGAAGATATGTTTATCCCTGCGCTTAAAAACAACAATATTTTTCACCTTTTTGACACAATAACTACCCTCAATGAGGTTAATCGGGGAAAAGGTTTTCCTGATATTTATTTAAAAGCTGCGCAAAAATCAGGTTGTGAAGCAGGAGAATGTATTGTTTTTGAAGATTTACTTGCAGGTGTAAAAGGTGCTAAAGACGGTGGCTTTTATACTGTTGCTGTCTATGATAAAAACTCAGCAAATGATATTGAAAAATTAAAAATAACTGCTGACAGGTTAATTTGTGACTTTTCAGAGCTTATGGAAAAAGACGGATGATTTTCATCCGTCTTTTTTCCTGTAATAAAACAAAATTCAGATCAAAAAATAATGTTGAAAAAGGTGATAGATTTGAAATTTGTTATGTCATTTGTAATAGGTGGTCTGATTTGTGTAGTCGGGCAGATTCTGATAGATAAAACCTCGTTGACACCGGCTAAAATACTTGTTGCTTTTGTTGTGTTGGGCGTTGTGCTTCAGGGTGTGGGTGTTTATCAGCCACTTGTTGATTTAGCCGGTGCAGGTGCTACCGTGCCCTTAACCGGCTTTGGTTACACTCTCGCCAAAGGAACAGCGCAGGCGGTGAGTGAGGATGGAATTCTCGGCGCCGTAACAGGGCCTCTTACAGCAGGAGCTGCAGGTATATCAACAGCTCTGTTAAGCGGATTAGCGGTGTCGTTTATAACAAGCTCAAAAGACAAATAAAAAAGAGCCGTAAAAACGGCTCTTAAAAGGTTTGGTTTGATTAAGCTTCTGCAGGTGCGTCAACAACAGGCATTTCGGGAGCTACAACGGGAGCTGCGTCATTTTCGAAGCATGAGCATGAAACGTAGTCACATTTATCGTCCTCAGCTGCTTTGCATTTGGGGCAGAACTTTTTAACAAGCATATAAATTGCAACAGCAACACCTGCGATGGCAGCGATTATGCCGACAATTTTAAGAATTTTTTTAACTGTATCACACATAGGATTGTCCTCCTTAAAGTAGTGAACTCATTATATTACAATACTCATACAATGTCAAGCGTAACAGTTAAAATTTACATTATGGCAAAACAAAAGGACGGAAAAGCTTCCGTCCGTAATGTTTATTGATTAGCCATTGATAAGCTTTGCAAGAGCTGACTTCTTTCTGGCAGCGTTGTTCTTATGAATAAGACCTTTAGCAGCAGCCTGGTCAACCTTTTTGATTGCGAACTTAACTGCAGCCTCTTTGTCTGCTGCGTTGTTTTCAACAGCAACATGAGCCTTTTTAATAGCAGTTTTCAATGCTGTGTTAGCTGACTTGTTACGAGCAGCCTTTGTTCTGTTAACGAGAACACGTTTTTTAGCTGATTTAATATTGGGCATAATTGCACCTCCTTTAGTTCTTTACACAGTTACAAATAATAGCATATTTTTAAGCAAATTGCAATATTTTTTTTGAAAAATATGAAACTTTTTCAAAATGCAATTTATGATACTATATCTTTTGATAAAAATCAAGTGTTTTTACTATAAAAAGGGGTAGTTTTATGAATTTCCGCACAGATTTAGCCATTGAATTAAAAGAATCCCTTCCTGAAAAAACTCCGGATGGCGTTATTACAGAGAATTTTGAAAAAAACGGAATAAAAATAACCAAAATCACAATTGTCAGCGAAAGCGGAGAAAAAGCGATCGGAAAGCCAAAAGGTACTTACATTACTGCCGAGATTCCGAATCTCACAAAATACAGTTGCACTGATGAAAAAATCATCTCACTTCTCGGTGAGCTTGTGAGTCAGCTTTTGCCCCGGGACGGGGTGGTTTTGACTATCGGACTCGGTAACGAAAATATAACCTCTGACGCATTGGGGCCATTGAGCTGCTCTATGGTTCTGGCAACCCGTCATATAAGCGGAGAGTTTGCCAGAAGCGTGGGCCTTGACGGATTAAGACCGTCGGCTGTTCAATCACCGGGGGTTCTCGGTCAGACGGGCGTTGAATCGGCAGAAATAATCAGAGGCCTTGTCAGACAGATAAAACCCTGCGCTGTTATTGTTGTTGATGCTCTTGCTGCCCGTAAACTTTCAAGGCTGGGGTGTACGGTTCAGGTTTCTGATACAGGAATAATCCCGGGGTCGGGGGTAGGTAATTCACGGGCAGAAATCAGTCAGAAAACAATGGGCGTTCCGGTTATTTCTATCGGTGTTCCCACTGTTGTTGATGCCCATACTCTTGTTTACGGAATAATCGGTGAAGATATATCTCTTAACGGTGAAGAAAGAAATATGATAATAACTCCACGGGAAATTGATATTGTTATCGATCGGGCAGCGAAACTTGTTGCTATGGCTATAAATAAGGCGTTGCAACCCGATATTTCAACTGAAGAAATGCTGATGCTTGTTACGGCAAATTAGGAGGATTTTATGTCAGTATCAAAAAACGAATATAATAAAATGTCAAAGGCTGCGTCACCTGATTCGCCGTTATTCATCAATTGTATCAAGGCTTTTTTGTCTGGTGGCTTTATATGTTGCTTCGGTGAGCTGCTTTTTTATCTCTACGGACTTACTTCTCTTGAAAATGAGCAGATAAAACAGCTGGTTCCCATAACAATTATTATTATAACATCAATAGTAACAGCTTTTGGTGTGTTTGATAAAATCGCAAGACACGCAGGTGCAGGAACAGTTGTGCCGATAACAGGCTTTGCCAATTCTGTTGTTTGTTCAGCTATGGAGTATAAAAATCAGGGTAAAGTTTCAGGCGTAGGCGCAAATATTTTTTCAATCGCAGGTCCCGTTATTCTTTTCGGAACAGCATCAGCAACATTTTACGGTGTTATTTATTGGTTGGTTGAAAGGGGATTAAAATGAGCAACAGAATAATAACCCTCAAAAACAAACCTAAGATTTTAAGTTATGCAGCAGTTGTCGGAAAAAAAGAGTCAGAAGGTCCGCTTTTTAATCTTTTTGATGAAGTTTATTCAGACACAAAAATGGGACAGACTTCGTGGGAAAAAGCAGAAAGTATGCTCCAACACAATGCAATCAGAAAAGCTTTAGAAAAAGGTAATCTTAACGCTGATGATGTAGATGTAATTTTTGCAGGAGATTTACTCAACCAATGCACGGGATCAAGCTTCGGAATCAAAGATTTTGATATTGCATATGCAGGAGTTTACGGAGCATGTTCAACAATGGCGTTGTCATTATGTATGGCTTCCTTAGGTGTAAATTCGGGCAGTTTCAACACAGCTGTTGCCGTTACATCATCTCACTTTTGTTCAGCTGAAAAGCAGTTTCGCAAACCTCTTGAATACGGAGGTCAGCGGCCGCCATCATCTCAATGGACAGTGACAGGTTCGGGCTGTGCAGTTGTCAGCAATAAAACAATCGGTTCTGCTCCTGCAGTTCAAAAAATAATTTTTGGAAAGATTCGTGATTTAGGTATCACCGATGCCAATAATATGGGCGCTGCCATGGCCCCTGTAGATGTTAAACTAACACCATACCCGACTTGGTATGCTTTAAATCTCCACACAAAAATTTATAAGAAAGGAGGGATTTAAAAGATAATTTATCACAAACTTTAGCGTTCATACCGATTTGTTTGTCGTTCATGTCGATTCACTTGAAAATAAAAAAATGAGTGATATAGTGAACATAAAGACGTTTTGAAAAGTTTATTATTTAAAAATCAATCAGTATTTATTAAGTATTATTTTAGACTTACACAGTGATTTTATCTGTTTTTACAGAGGGGCGGAATTGATCGCGATGTGGTCACAGAGAAAGGGGGATAATATGGGTGTGGGTTATGGTTTTGTTGGGCCCGGGAAGTTTGAGGTAGGGTGGCAGCTGATTAATTCAGGTAATTTTTCAGTTGCTTCCGATCATTATAAAGTTAAACTTTTTAATGAAGTCAGCGGAGAAGAAACAACTATTTTTGACAAGTCTGCAAACTCAATGGCATTCAATGGCGATATTCTGTATTTTTTTGTCTGCGGTTACACAAATAAGTTGATAAGCACTTAC
>JAZRME010000014.1:0-2592 GCA_045647325.1 Acutalibacteraceae bacterium
GCTTACTGTCCTGAAATTTATTTTTAATATTCTGTTTAACCAATTCAGGATTTTCTCTTAAAAATTTTAAATCTAACATAAAAATTCTCCTTTGGAGTGCAAATATAATCCGTAGAATATAATAACAAAATAATATTAAAAATTCAATAGAAAAATAAAAGTTCCTGATTTTACTCAGGAACTTTTAACTTTAAATTATTGGGCTTGATTATTCAGCGTTCTTCTTTTTGTTGATTACAACAAAAGCAACTACTGCGCCTGCGATAAGTACAACTGCAACTGCTGCAATGATGATGATTGTTTTGGGGTCTTTCTCATCGTCAAGGATTTCGTCACTGCCTGCGGGCTCTGTTTCGTCCTCTTCGGGAGTGTAGTAATCATATGTGTTATCATCATATTCATAGCTGAAATCTGTTGTTGTATCGTCAACTGATGTGAGTACTTCACTTGTAGAAGAAACTTCTGTTGAGGGAAGTGTGTTTGTGGGAACTGTGCTTGAGGGGGCAACCTTTGTGGTTGTTGTGGTTGTCTTCTTTGTTGTGGTAGTTGTAGTTTTCTTTGTTGTGGTGGTTGTTGTAGATTTCTTTGTTGTGGTTGTGGTTGTCTTCTTTGTTGTTGAAGAGCTAGATGATGAACTTGAGGGCTTAGAACCACCTGAGATTGAGTTGCCTGAAATTGAAGGTGAAACAGACTTGTTCTCGTTGTTTTCATCAGTAACAGCACAGTCAGAAACTGTTACGGAGAATGAATATTCAGTAGCCTTCTTGTCTTTGTTAAGAGTGATTGTGGCAACTGTGCCTTTCTTAACACCGTTGAGTGAAATAGCACTGATGTGGCTTCTGCCGCCTGTTGCTGTGGGGTTTGAAAGCAACATATCCATACCGGATGCATTGCCCTGTGCGATTGATTCACAAGTAACACCGCTCATATTGAACACAACGTCAAGGCTGTTGAATGTTCCGCTTGTAAGGTTGAGTTCAACAACGATTGTGTCACTTGTTTCACTTACTTTTTTGAGCGCGAACTGGGGAGCATCTGCTGCGAATGATGAAATAACCATTGCACCTGCAACACTGAACACCATTGCAAGGCAAAGGAACAATGAAATGATTTTTGCGAATTTTGTCATTTTAATATATCTCCTCTCAAAATGATACACATATCATAACAAAAAAAGGAGAATAAATCAATACCAAACAGAAAATTTCTTACATAATCCTTTATTTTCCATATACATATTATATATCAATAATTCTTTTTGTTTGTTGACATAGTGTGCGCGTTAGTGTATAATCTAAAAAAGTATATAAAGGAGGATATTTATGAAAAAGATTATCAGTATCTCCCTTTGCCTTGTGCTGATGCTGTCAGCTCTGCTTATTCCCGCATCAGCCGCCACAGCCGAGCTTGTTTCAAAGCCGAGCAAGACCACCTTTTATGAAGGTCTTGACTGGATTTATAACGGGTCCTCAATATCTGAAAAAACGGACTTCGACCTTACAGGCACAGTTGTTAAACATAACGGCAAAAACATATCCTTTGCTATGTTCCCCTGGGGCGGCAATATGATTGCCGAGCCTTCAAGCGGAAAGTGGCAGACGGGCAAAAATAAGATTAAAATTTATCTTGAGGATTTCAGCGGAGTTTATGCCGAAAGCGAATTCACCCTGGTTGCAATAAAATCTGCAGCTCTGTACAAAGCTCCCGACAAAACAGAGCTTATCCGCGGAGCGGACTGGGAATATGACGCGCTGAACAACATCAAGATTAAATCCTACTCCCCTGCCGGCGCACAGATTAAACTCACTTACACCGACAACACCACCAAGGTTGTTTCATACAGCGACGGCGGAATGGACTGGATTGTGCCCGACACCATTGTAGACTTTGCAATGGGCGCCAACACCCTCAGCCTCACATATTACGGCCACACGATTCCTTTTGAAATCCGCTTCGTTCTTGAGGGCATCAAAAGTGCCACACTCAAAAACAAGCCCTCACTTGTTAATTATGAATTCAAAGACAATTGGACATACTCATCAGGCAAAATTGTTCCTTCGTATGATTTCAGCGGACTCAAGGTAAGCGTTGCTTACACTAACGGAACAAGTGAAACGGTGGAATATTCCGCTTCACCCAAGCGTTTCAGCTTTACACCCAAATCAACCGTTACCAAGGGTAAAAACATAATTGTCGCCACAATCGACGGCAAAGCATCGGTTGAATTCGAGATTTTTCTCAGAAGCTACGGTGATGTTACCCTGGATGGAAATTGCAACTCACAGGATGCATTGACGGTGCTTCAGTATTCCGTAAGTTTAATCAAGCTTAACATTGTTAAATTCAAATATGCCGACGTTACCGCCGACAGCAAGGTCAACTCATCGGATGCGCTGGCAATTCTTCAAAAATCCGTAGGCACAATCGATAAATTCAAAGCAGAAAAATAAAGGGAGGAAAACACAAAATGAACACAATCAAAAAACTTATGGCAGTTGTTCTGGCCGCCGTTTTTGTGCTTTCAGCTGCAGGCATGAGCGTTTATGCAGAAGAGGAGAAGCTCCCCTCAAACGCATCATACGTTGCAGGTGA
>JAZRME010000015.1:0-1540 GCA_045647325.1 Acutalibacteraceae bacterium
TTCATCGTGGCACTGCCAATATTCTTGCTCAACACGGAATTTCCGTTAAGGGCAAAACTGCTGTGCAGATAACCGGGGCTGACTATGATAAATATGATTATATTATAATTATGGATTCTTTCAATTTACGCAACCTGATGAGGATTATCGGATCAGACCCCGATGGTAAGGTGAGCTTTTTACTCGATTTTGCTGATCGTTGCGGTGAAAGTATAGCTGACCCATGGTACACAGGCGATTTTCAGCTGACTTATAATGATGTTATCCAAGGGTGTAACGGTTTCATAAAATATCTTTATAAAAACGGAATTATTTAAATACGGGAGTGTTATTGTGAAAAATAAAAATGAAAAAATGGTGAAGATTCTTCAGATTGCTTCATCTGTTTTTATGGCGATTATGCTTGTTGCTGTTGTAGTTATGATGATCAAGTATAACATTACCCCGGCTAATGCAGCTGAACTTTCAACATATCTCAAGGGCGGCATTGTAACTATGTCTTTGATTCTTGTGGTGTTTTCTGTTGTCAAATCGTTTGCGCTTGTTTTTCCGCCGGCGTTGCTTTTTGCTATTTCAGGCATTGTTTTTAAAAACTATTGGTTGGCAGTTTTTATTAATTTTATCGCTACTGCGCTCAGCCTTTTTCTTCCTTATTTTTTAGGTAAATTTACGGGTAAGGATATGGTCGATACATTAAAAAACAAGTTTCCGAAAGTTAAAAAAATTGATGATTTTGCAGATGCAAATGAGTTCGCCGTTGTGTTTGTTATAAAAGCATCCGGGCTTATACCGAGTGATCTTTCAAGTCTTCTTTTCGGAGCTATGAATATCAGCTTTTCAAAATATGTGATTGCTGCCAATTTAGGTATGCTTCCTTTGAATTTTTTATGGACACTTCTGGGTAATAAAGGTGATGTTTCAAATCCGTTAAGCTTTCTTTATGTGTTGCCCATTCCGGTTTTTGCTGTGGTTGCAACAACACTTATGAAAAAACTTACTAAAAAAACTGATGTTAAATGAGAGTCATATGGCTCTCATTTTTTATTTTTATAAAACAGAATCATCACCCCGGTTTGTATTAAAACATATAATACTACAGGTGATTCGATGAAAAGGAGAAAAGGGAAAATTGTAATTTCAGCTTTGATTTTAGTTATATCATTTTGTTTATTGTTTGTCTTTGTTGAAATCAGACTAAAAAATATCCGTGATGAAATGTCAGAGTTTACTGCCAGAAACGCTGCTGCAGGTTCAATTCTTGCCGGGGTTGAAGAAACAGTACATAACGCTGATTATTATTACGATGACCTTGTTTCAATAGTCAGAGATGAGCAGGGGAATATAAAATCTCTTGTAACCAACACTTCACGTCTTAATACTGTGTCAAACGCTGTTAATCGTAATGTTGATTCAAAAATTAATCTTATTAAAACTTATCCTGTGAGCATACCCTTCACTTCAATTATCGGTAGTGAACTTGTGTCGGGTATCGGACCTGATGTAAGTCGGATCGTAGCCATGTCGTTCTGTGAGCCAAGGA
>JAZRME010000016.1:0-8096 GCA_045647325.1 Acutalibacteraceae bacterium
AGAGTGTTAACACACATATCGTTAGTTACTGAAGCGGGGATGTCGAAGTACATTGTGCCTTCTTCATCAATTGCGAAGTTTCTTGAATAAACTGTGTCGCAACCTGTAGCCTCAACAGCTTCAACACCTGCTTTAACATCATCTGTTACAACAAGAGAAATTGTTGCTGCGGGGTTAACTGACTGAGCACCTGCTGCGAAAGCGTTAACGTCAGTTGCGTTTTCAGCGTCGTCAACATAACCGATCTTACCTGTTGCTGAAGCAGAAGCTGCCATCATACCAACAAGGTATTCTGTTTCGAAAGTTCTGACATCAAATGTTGCAAGGTTGCTGAGGTCCTGATGTGTTTCACCATAATCAGCCATAGCAGCGAAAAGGATGTCAGGGTTTTTCTTTGCCTGTTCAACGATATCAGCGTAATAGCCGGGGTCTGTTGTAACGATAAGCTGACAACCTCTTGCAATAAGGTCAGCCATTGTTGTTTCCATAGCGTCTTTATCACCGGGAACAACATTCTCACGCTGATTGATCTGGCCACTACCTGCGCCGGCAGAGTCATAAGCGTTTTCAAAAGCAGCGTAATGCTTATTAGCCATAGTGCCTTCTTCGGTCATAGCGCCGCTGTAGATAACACCGATATTGATTGTTCCGATGTCGAGCTCACCTGTGTTCTCTTCCTCAGTTGAGCAGGAAGCCAGAGCAAACATCATAACAAGTACAAGTAAAATTGCTGTGATTTTCTTTGTAAGATTCATAATCTTACCTCCTACATAAATAGATACAAACAAATTATAGATTAAATTGAGATGAAAATCAAGCATTTTTACCATATTTTATATATTTTGCAACTGATTATGCAAAAAATAGTATATTTTCACCTTGAAAATCTCTTATATATTATAAATGTATAGCAAAAACGGGGCTGTAAAGCTTCTGACTTTACAAAAAATCTTGTTATAAAAGATGTAAAGGAAAAGCCTTTACGAAGCATCAAAAACGCATTTTAAAATTTGTTGACAAATTGAAACGCAGGTTTATGTATAAACTGCACAAAGATGAAAAAAAGGGATATTTTATTTCAAAATATTTATTGACAAAATAAAAAAGGTGGGGTATATTTATACTAACCATAAAGATGGTGTATTGGCACAAGTGCGCATTTCAGCTGTTGCGTATCTTACCAAAAACACCTGGCTCCGCTTTCGCGGTTATAATGGTTATATCCCTGCCGCGGAGCAGAGAACGGCAGCCATCGCCGAACTGATGATTGAGCATCAAGGCGTGGCCTTGACGGCGCTCATTCAGCTCGGTATGACAGTGGATGCTAAATCGGTAGGCACAACCGTAAAGTGCAACAAATGCATTTCTTATGAAATGTAAATTTAATGGAGGTGCAATCCAAAATGAGACAGTCCAAAAAATTGCTCAGCGTTCTTCTTGCAGTAATTATGGTTTTCTCAACAGTTGCTATCGCAGCTAACGCTTATGCTCCTTGGAAAGACGAAGCTATCGCAGGTCAGTACAACAGCCTTGATAAGCCCGTTCTCACAACTGAGCAGTATGCTTCAGCAGCTCTTGACGAAGTTGACCGTATGCTCAACGAAGAGCAGATTATGTTGACAGCGGATGACATTTTCGTAGGTGACCTTAACCTTACATCTATCGACGCCGCTCTTGACAGTGTTCAGACACTTTTAGGTGGTTCTCTCTGGACACAGTTCTCACCAATGCTTGGTGACCTTTCAAACTTAGATGCATCAGCTCTTGCAACACCTCGTCGTTCAGCTAACTCAGCAGATTCAGACCTTAAGGTTATCTATGCTTTGCTTGAGTTCCTTTACGACAACAAAGGTATCTTCACAGGCCTTATCGGCGGTACTCTTGATTTAGGTACTCTCGTTGGTCCTCTTCTTGAAGATCTCCTCGGTGGCGAGCTTGACGTAACTCCCCTTATTAAAGGTTTGCTTTATGACCTCGTTTATGACGAAGAAGCTCCTGAAACAGGCGTAACACAGACAGTTGACGAGATGGCTCAGGTTCTTATCGACAAGCTTGTTGTTGGTTACACTGATAAAGAGACAGGCGAATTCGTAGAAGGTCTTATGCCTGCTCTTGAAGGTTACACAAACATTTCTACAGGCTCAACTTACAGCTTTGTAGATAACATTCTCAAAATCCTCTACAACGAGTGGATCGTTCCCACAGCTAACGAAAAGTGGGCAGGCTACCTTGAAGAGATTTTGGCAGAAAACATGGACGTAATCGATCAGTACAAATCATTATTCAATATTACAGCTGAAGGAAAGTTGAACTTCACTTTCCAGAGATATGAATTTGAAGCTGGCGAAACATTCATGGGCGAGCTTAACAACATCCTCGCTTCAATCATCAACCTTGCTATCACAGATGAACTTGGTTTCGACTGGACTCCCGGTGACAACAGCCAGATCGTTCCCAACCTCATCAAGTTCGGTAGAGAAGTTCTCTGCCAGACAGGCGACACATTCTTCGCTTCTTTCGTAGAAGTTAAAACAAGAGAAGAACTTGCCGCTATGACAGACATGCAGGTTATGTCTTATGTTGCTCGCGCTATCATCAACTCATCAGTTGACGGTGTTTGGATTCCTGAATCAGCAGAGACTCTTACAGAAGTAGCTAACTACACAGCTAAGGGTATCATCGCTATCGACCTTCCCGGTATGGATTACAGCGACGAAACACTTTACCCCAACGATGACATCGAAACACTTTATGCTGTTCTTGGTGACTACGCTGCAGAAGCTCTTAACGACCTTCTCGGCCTTGGCATCGAATATGGCATCGGCATCGACGGCGTGTTCACAGAACTCGCTAACTGGGCTATCGTAAACTATGCTGGTCTTCTCAGCGGTATCAACCTCAGCACAAGAGACACAGGTTGGACCAACCTTGAAAAGATCTTCTTCACAATTATCAATAAGAACTGGCTCAACGCTTCTATCTTTGATAATGGCGTAGTTACATTCGAAGCTCTCGTTAAAGAAGTTATTCTTGGTAACATCCTTGAGCTCAACTTTGACGATTTCGTTTCAATCCTTACTGAAGAAGTTCCCGGTTCAGAACTTCAGCAGCCCATTAAGCAGGTTATCCTTAACGTTCTTCCCAGAACAATCAATATCATCTTCCCCGGTCTCTTTGCTACAAACATGACCAAATTGGAAGATATCATTACTAAGCAGAACCTTGCTTCAACTGTAAACGCTCTCTTCACAGACCTTTACAGCTACAGAACAACTCTTGCAGCAGCTGTTCTTCCCATCGTTTGTCCTCTCCTCAGCCTCACAAACGCTCAGGAATTTGAGGCTCCCGAGTTCGACTTCCCCTCATACAACTACGTTTCAACTGGTGCTCCTAACCTTGACTTGACAATTACTAACCCCTCATCAGGTATCAACACCGGTTACAGAGATGCTGACGGATTCCATCAGGATGCTCGTTATGCTATCAAGATTAACTCAATCAAATCAACTCTTTCAGGTATCTCAATTGCTAACCCTGCTAACACCGTTCTTGACGGTGGTGAGTCAGTAACAGTTAAAGTTACAGGTTCATTCTCAGCAGAAACAGCTGATACCATCACCATCAACTACGACGTACTCGTAGAAGACGGTTCAGAACTTACAGCTACACCTCTTGAAGCTCGTATTTACACTGTATTCTGCAAAACAGATACAGACGAAACAAACCAGGCTTCTAAGACATCAACAGCTGCAAACATTATCGAAGGTAATGTTAACCTTTACAGAAACTCAATCGAAGGTTTGGATGACGTTGAACTCGTTGTTAAAAACAACGCAGAGATGGACGAAAACAACCCCGATGCAGGCATGATCACAATTAAACCTTATGCCGCAACAACATCAACAGCTATCAACAAGCTTTCATTCATGGAAAACAACACTGAGTCTATGGATGTTCGTGCAGGCTTCACTGCAACAGTTGAGCCCTTCAAGTTTGTTGAAGGTTTCGGTGACTACACCGAAGAGCAGTATCTTGCTGCTGAAGAAGAAGCTTTCACATCAAACGGCTTCAAACGTTGGTATGGTAACACTGGTTTCACAGTAGGTTCAACTAACGTTTATGTTCAGGCAGGTGTATGTCTCTATAAAGACTACGGTCTTGTTGACCTCTTTAACACAGAAGCTAATGCTCAGCGTCAGAAGTCTGACTATACTTCAGATGCAGCTTGGGAAGACTATCTTGCAGCTATGTCAACCGCTAACGGTTTGGTTAACGGTAAAAAGACAGCTACAACATTCTGTCTTACAACAGCAATGGGCGTTGCTAAGAAATACCCCGCAGCTGCTGACGCTCTTAAAGCAGCAGTAGAAGCTCTTGAAGCTTGCGCAGCATCAGGCGGCGCTCAGTCAACAAAGGCTCTTATTGAGAGCATCCAGCCCTCAAACGAAGAAGGCGTTGAATATGATGACGCAACTTACAACTACTTCGGTAGAGATGACTATGTAGCATATACATACGAAAACTATCAGGACGCTCGTTCTGACGCTTGGGACCTTGTTGAAAACAGCAAGATCTACGTTACAGAGATCGATCCTGAAACAGGTGAAGAGTTCGTTCCCGATTGGGAAAACTTCACATACGGTGCTGTTGACGCACTTTCAGTTGCTTATGCAAACCATCGTCTTTCACTCTATGCTGACAGACTTCGCTCATCAGGCAGCTTGAAGACTAACCTCAACCGTGCAGTTGCTGAAGCAAATGCAGCAGGTTATGTTTCAACTGACTATGAAGCAGAATCATGGGCAACTTATGAGAGAGCTATTGCTTTCGCAACAAGCGTAAACAATGAAGCTGCTCCCAGACAGACAAAGATCAACGAAGCTTACATTCAGCTTATCGAAGCTCAGAAGAGACTTATGAAAGTTGCTGGTGACATCGTTGAAGAAATCGTTGTTAACCTTGCTGGTCAGAACCCCGGTAACTCAGGTTACTCAGTTCGTTCAGAAGTTATCAACGGCGTAAACCTTCTCCTTGGTGTATTCCCCGAAGCTAATGTTGACGATATGGCAGCATACTTCGACATCACAGGTGATGCAATCGTTGAATACGAGTCAATCGCTACCGGTTCAACAGTTACTATCTATGGCGCTGACGATTCAGTTCTTGCTGAGTATGTTATCGTTATCACTGGTGACCTTGACGGTGACGGTGGTGTTGCTGTTA
This sequence comes from Acutalibacteraceae bacterium, assembly GCA_045647325.1. GTDB lineage: Bacteria > Bacillota > Clostridia > Oscillospirales > Acutalibacteraceae > CAG-488. The sequence continues at coordinate 5,224 of JAZRME010000016.1, forward strand.
CTGATATGTCAACACTTGCTCGTTCAATGACAAACCTTACAGTTCTTGAAACAGCTGCTGTTTATGCAGGTGACTTCGACGCATCAGGCGACATCGGCGTTTCAGACTTGAGCTCCATCTCTCGTGTACTTGGTGCTCTTTCAACAATCAATTATGCTGCAGGTTCTGTTGAATAATTGAAACTTAACTTAAAAGCCCGGGCGAAGTTATTCTTCGCCTGGGGAACTTGATAGGAGGTATTACAGATGAAAACTTCTAAAAGAATTCTTGCTGTTATTTTAACAGTTGTTCTTGCTTTCTCTGTTTTTGCAGTCTCCGCTTTCGCCGTTGATGGTTCAATGACTTACAAAGTTGTTGCTGATTCAACAAACTACGCTGCAGGTGACATTGTTACTGTTAATGTTTACCTTCAGAATGACTACAACGCAACATGTTTGCGTTTCCCTGTTCTTTACAGCGCAGATGTTTTTGAAATTCCGCAGACAGGTGTAAGATTGAACGCTTACGACGATTGTCTCACTTACAAAGGCTCTCTTGAGGCTAACATAAGCAACGATGAAACAGTTTATCCTGAAGGATATGATTCATCAGCATATGGCTGCGTTCTCGTTCAGTGGACTGCCTCTGTTACAGCAACTAATATCGGTTGCTTCAACAGCGCAGAGTCTGTTAAGTGTTTCTCTTTCCAGTTGCAGGTTAAGTCAACAGCTGGCGGCGCAACAGGTTCTATTTTCATTCCTGAAGAGTCAAACCTCTTCTATAACCAGGCTGTTATGGATGTAACTGATGCGACTACTATTTGCCGTATCAATACCGCTTTCTCTTTCGAAGGCTTTGATGTTGAAATCGAAGCTGGCGGAACAAACGGTATTACAACTTCAGCAGGTTCACAGGTTATTATTGACTATAATAACAAAGTAATCAAAAACTGGGCAGGTCTTACAATGTCATTGGCTACAATTAAAGCTAATGTTCAGCCTCTCGGCGATGCAACTCTCACTTATGGTGTATCAGCAGGTGCCAACGGTACTTACGGTACAGGCGCTAAAGTAAGAGTCTGGGCTGACGGTGCTCTTCTTGATGATTACTACATCCTTATCTATGGCGATGTTGACGGTGACGGTTCAATCACTGTTACTGACCTCAGTGTTTCAGCCCGTACATTGGGTAACCTTGATACTCTTGAGGGTATTTTTGCAACAGCTTTAGATACAAACGTTTCTGGCGATGTTGATATCAGTGATATGTCAGTAATGGCTCGTCACCTTTCTAACATGCAGACAATCGACCAGACAATCTAATTTGGTTTCAAAAGCAAAAGGCTTTGAAATAAAATTTTATTAGGAGGAAACAGCAATGAGAATTGCAAAGAAAGTTCTTGCTATCGTTCTCGCAATCGTTATGGTTGTTGGTTCATTTGTAATCGCAACAAGCGCAGCAGACGACAAGAAAATCTACCTCAGCCTTAAGGCTCAGGTTATGGCCGGTACAGGTGCATCTCAGTCAGAAGCACTTGACTTGGACAACAAAGTTCCTAGCACAATCCGTGCAACTGCTTTCAGCAAGCAGACAACAGACATCAACACTTACAAATCAACAGGTAGCACTTTGGCTTACTACGATTCAGATGATACAATCGTTGTTAACCCCGGTGACATGATTTGGATCACAACTCACATGAAATCTACTGGTGGCGTATATCCCGACGCTGTTCAGGGTCAGGTTTTCTATGACACCGGTATGTTCACAACAGTTGCAGCTCTCGTTACAAATGCTTACATTTGGAACGCAAACAACGAAATCTACAAGCATTCTAACTCAACACTTTCAGGTGGTGTTATCTACGGTAGAGCTACTCAGGACTTCCGTGATGAATACACACCCGCTGATTTCTCAGCTGATGAGAATGCTCAGTACAACCAGTACACATGGTTCACATGCGTTGACCCCAGCGCAGTTATGGCTAACGAAGAATATCCTGAAATGGTAGCAGCTCAGAACAGTGACCTCGTAACATTCCCTGTTTACGTTAGAACTGACGCTCAGCCCGGCCAGACAGGTAAAATCTTCACTTACAACTATGCTAAACTTTCAGGTACATACCTTCCTGCTTCTGACTATTCAGCAGAGTTTGGCATGGGTGACATCTATGAATCTCCCATCGGTTATGGCCCCGAAATGTTCGACCTTTCAGCAGCAACTCTTAACTTTGTAGTTGCAGGCGGCGAAGCAGAGCTCAACTATGACGCTCTTAACGCAGCTATCGCTGATTTCGAAGGCCGTGACAACACAATCTACACAGATGATTCATGGGCAGACGCATCAGACGCTTACAATCTTGCTAAAGCTCTTGTAGACAACGCAGAATCTCAGGACGAAATCGATGCAGCAGCAGCAGCTCTTGTAAACGCTCTTGCAGCTCTTGATCTCAAACCCGTTCTCAACTATGCAGGTATCGATGCAGCTATCGCATCTGTTCCCGCTCTTGACACTTACACAACATCAACAGCATCAGCTGTTTCAGCAGCTCTTGCTAACGCAGAAACAGTTAAGGCTTCTGCTACAACTCAGACAGCTCTTGACGATGCAGCAGCAGCTCTTAACAATGCAGTAGCAGCTCTTGAAGCAAAAGCTAACTTCGCAAACCTCAATGCAGCTCTTGCAGAAGCTCGTAACATCATTGATGAAGGTTACACAGCAGATTCTTGGGCAGCATTCTCAAATGCAGTTGCAGTAGCACAGGCATTTGACCAGAACGAAACAGGCGCTTCATCTCAGGCAGCTGTTAACGCAGCAGCAAATGCTATTTACGAAGCAATTGATGGTCTTGAGAAAGAAGTAATTCTTGATTACTCAGCATGGAACAATGCAGT
>JAZRME010000017.1:0-6062 GCA_045647325.1 Acutalibacteraceae bacterium
TAAGATGCCATATCGTTTATGTTAAGGCTGAGGGTGATTCTTTTGCTTTCTTCGGGGAGAAGTACAGCAGTTTTTGCAAATGCACCAAGTTCTCTTGCAGGCTTACCCATTCTGCCGCAGGGCGCTTCATAATAAAGCTGAACAACTTCCTTACCTGCAACAGCTCCGATATTTTTAACGGTTGCCACAGCAACAATTTTGCCTTCGCTTTCGCAACAAACCTTACCGCTTATTGAAAAGTCGGTGTATGAAAGACCGAATCCGAAGGGGTAGCGTACGCTGTCTTTAGCCATAGTTTCAAAATAACGGTATCCTACATAAATATCGTCAGAATAATCAACATGGTCAAAGCATTCCCAGAAGTCTTCTTTACATGGATAACAATCGTAAGATTTTGCAATTGTGTCAACCATTTTTCCTGAAGGGTTAACATCACCGCAAAGGATATCTGCAAGGGCCGTGCCGCCTTCCATACCGCCTTGCCAGCCAAAAACAACAGCCTGAACTTTATCTTTTTCTGCAAAGTATTCGCAGTCAATTGTAGCACCGGAGTTGATAACAATAATAATCTTTTTGAAAAGCTCACCGGCTCTGTCAATAAGATTTTTTTCAAGCTCAGAAAGGTAATAGTCACCGCCCTGAGGTCTGCGGTCAACACCCTCTGCTGAAAAACGGCTGAGGGTAATAACTGCTGTGTCAGCATTTTTTGCTGCGTCAACAATCAATTCATCAGGCACTTCTGCTTCTTTTACGTGCATCGCTGCAAAAGTGTCATAAGTCATATCGTCACGCTCGGTGCAGAACTCCATATTGTTAACAATGTCCCAACGGGCGTTGATCTGTTCCTGAGTAAGAACGTTAACGCTTTCACGCTCAACATAATCTTTATAGAATTCAACCAGAGGAAGATAAACCTTAACTTTACCGTCTGTTTCTTTGAGCTTGAAACCGTCATAGATGTTGCGGATGTACGGTGTATGAACATCACCGCTACCACCGCCGCCTTTTATGTATTCAATGGTAGCTTTACCAAAAAGAGCAACACTTTCACCGTTTGTGAGAGGGAGGGCATTGTCGATATTTTTAAGAAGAACAATACCTTCTGTTGCAGCTTTTTTTGAAAGCTGTGTGTGTTTAACACTTGCTGTAACGCATCTGCCGTCTTCACCCAAAGGTTTGCACGGCTGATATCTGAATCTTGCATATTTTTCCATAAAATCACCTCTGTCATTTATTCTATCATAAAACTTGATAAATGCAACATAAAAATGCCGGGTATTTGTTATAAATACCCGGCTGCTGCTGATTGTTATTATCAGAATTTAAGAAGATATACAAGTGCATTGACTATATTTTTAAAAAAGTTTATAAAACCTGCAAAAGCTTCTTCGATTTCATTATCATACTGAGTATAGGGTTCGTCAGTCTGAATAATAAACTCACCGTCAATGTATTCATAAAGCTCCGTTTCAATTGAACCGCTTACTTCATCAAGTGTTACCGTGCGCACTCCGTAAGGACCGGCTTTTGAAAACTGAGCGCCGTATGTAATACCGAGGGTTATTCCGTCCCATACACCGGTAAAACCGCTTGTGTGCCAATGTCCGAAAAATGCACCGACAACATTCTGATTTTTCCATGCGGCAAATTCTGATGTTGATTTACCCGGCTCAATAATTCCTTCAGCGTAACCGTGGGCTATATCATCTCTCAGGCGATATGTCTTTGCGCCGTCAATAATGGCTCCCTCATCAAAAATGCTGCATTCTTCATAGAGGTTACCCATATCATCAACAGGAACATGCTCAAATACAACTGAGGGCACACCGTTTGTGTTATATTCACTGAACCATTCAAGCTGACCCTGAGTAAAGCCTTTGCCGTTATCAAGCATCCATACACCAAAAGCCTCTTCATCATCTGAAGAAGAAAGTATGGGGAGATAAAAATCAATTTTACCCTCTGCATCATCAGACATATCAAAGGCTATACAATTTGGGTATTCACTATAAATCTTAAGCCAATCCTCGTTTGTGATGTTGCTTTTATAGTCGTTGTTTCCCTGTGTTACTGCATAAGGAATGCCTGATTTTTCAAGAGGAGCAAAAATCTGCTCAACAGCCTTTCTGGTGTTTTCAAGGGTGGCTTCATAGTCGCCGTCAACTGTTACACCTTCTTTGAAAATTTCGCTGTCAGAAATATCTCCTGCTCGTGAATCTTCAACAAGATCGCCTGTTATCACAATCAGATCCGGGTCTGTTGCCTCAATTGATTTTTCAATAAACTCAACAAGCCCGTTTGCTAAGTACCGATCTTCCTGGGTGTCGGTTATCTGAAGAATTGTAAATTTGCCGTCATTGCCAAACCTGAGCTTTTTATCTTCTGCTGCAAATGCACCAAAAAACACAAAAGAAGAAACCAGACAGATTACCAGGGTAAATGCAATAAATTTTTTCATTATTATTACTCCTTACAAAAATGCCCGTGTTGCACGGGCATTAAGCTGACTTTATATTTCTTTTGCAGAGCCTAAAAGACCTGCGAGTGATTGAATTTCTGACGGAATGATAATCTTTGTTGCTTTGCCGTCTGCGGCTGTTTCAAAAGCTTCAAGTGCTTTGAGTTTAATCACACCGTCACCTGGCTTTGCGTTGTTAATCATCTCAATACCGTCTGCGGTTGCTTTCTGAATTTTAAGAATAGCCTCAGCTTCACCTTCAGCTTCTCTGATTTTAGCCTCTTTGACAGCTTCAGCTCTGAGGATTGCAGATTCTTTTTCTGCTTCAGCGCGAAGAATTGCAGATTCTTTTTCACCTTCAGCAACAAGAATGGCTGATTTCTTTTCGCCTTCTGCCTGTAAAATCTTTTCACGGCGCTCTCGTTCAGCCTTCATCTGTTTTTCCATTGAATCCTGAATTTCTTTAGGCGGCATAATATTTTTAAGCTCAACACGATTGATTTTAATTCCCCATGCATCAGTTGCAACATCAAGCACGTTTGTAATCTGGCTGTTGATAGTGTCACGGGAGGTGAGGGTAGAGTCAAGCTCCATATCACCTATAATATTACGAAGAGTGGTTGCTGTGAGGTTTTCTATAGCCATCATCGGTCTTTCAACACCATAAGTGTAAAGCTTGGGGTCAACAATGCGGAAGAAAACAACTGTGTCAATCTGCATTGTAACGTTATCTTTTGTAATAACGGGCTGGGGAGGGAAATCTACCACTGCCTCTTTAAGTGATACAATTTTTGCAACACGGTCTATAATCGGAATTTTAACATGAAGACCTGTGCTCCATGTTGAGTGATAAGCGCCCAGGCGCTCAACAACATAAGCCTTTGCCTGAGGGACGATTTTGATGTTGGTAACAACCAGAATAAAAACAACTGCTAAAATGATACCTAAAATAATTATAAATTCCATATGTGATCTCCTTTATTTTTTAGTGACGGTGAGTGTGTTGCCTTTAACTTTGGTTATGGTAACATATTCACCCTCTTTGATTTCATCATCGCAAACGGCTCTCCAATATACATCACCGACAATAACTTTACCGTCAATTGAAGTGATATCAGATTTTGCCAATGCAGTCTTACCGACAAGCAGGTCATTTGATTCAATAAGCTTTTCTGATTTGTTTTTTGTAAAAAATTTTTTACTCAGGAACATTGTTATACCCGAAACAACAAGAAAAACTGCAAGCTGAACATAAAAATTTTTGACCCAGACAGAAAGAATGGCTGCGATTATTGCCCCGGGAACAAACCAGATTGAAACAAGACCGACTGTAAGTGCTTCAATTATCAGAAATCCGCCTGCGGCAATCATCCACACTATCCAGAAATTACTTTGAAAAAACTCAATCATATAATTCCTCCCTTGACTTCATATTTACAATTCAATAATATCATATTATTTTTTTATTTTCAATAGGTGAAAAAATTAAGATTTTACCTCTTAATGTAAAAAATGCAAAATAAAAAGACCTTGCATAAAATGCAAAGTCTTAATAAAACCATCTGAGCCATCTGAAATATTTAGTGTTACTGAGATTGATGATAATAAAAGAAAATATTAAAGAAAAAATCAGAGTGATAACAAACTGAACACTGGGGTGTGTAGCAATTGCATCAATACCGGTTTTAAAAGCGATATATCTGAAACCTTCTTCCATAATCAACAGGTGACTGAAATACATCAGTGTGCTGCAATTACGCAGAGTTTTGTGGGCTTTTGTCGGTTTTGTTTCAGCGCTTATGCAGATAATAAACACTAAAAATGCAACAATTCTTATAAAACAATGGTTTATTGTATAGTTAAGATGAGTGGGGTACATAAATCTGATTACTCCGCTTATAAGCAAAGCTGCCATACCTGCCCCAAACAATGTCCACTTGTTTTTTAATAAAAAAGATATATCGCATCTGGCTGCAAATGCACCGAGTGAAAGACAAAATCCGCTTGAAACAAAAAGCTGAAGCAAAGGGTTAGGAATGTAAGTGTCAAGAGGTAATGCTTCAGATGCATACAGCGCAAACGGTGTTGTCAGTGAAAAAATAATCAGAAGAGCTTTTGGCGAAAACTTTTTCAGCAAGAAAAAAATAATGAGAATTGCAACTATAAGCGCACTTATGTACCACAGATGAACAAAAGAAAATTTCAAAAAGAAATCTTTCGCCCAGACAACACATTGACCTATCAGGCTGCCGGGTGTTATTTCTGAATAATGGCCCGTAAAACTTTTAACAAAGTTGCAGGGCAGATAAATAACAGACCAGAGTATGTAGAGTGTAATTAATCTTTTTTCTGTTTTCCAAAGCTTGTTTTTTGAATCAGGGGATGAAGTGTCAGTTTTGCGAAAAAACAAAAATGATGAGGTAATAAAGAAAAAAGGAACACACATGTGTCCGAAAATTTTGCTTATAACAAAGTTGGCAAATTCCCACTCATCAGGGAATGGCTTTCTGTGAGCAATTATTATAAAAAGAGCCATAATAAACTTCATTATGTCAACAACAGGGTATTGCTTTTTATTTATTAAGTTTTCTGACAAAAAACCACCACCTTTACATTTGCCCTCCTTGTTGTCAGACAAAAAGGAGGGCATCGGAACTTTTATTTTTCTAAATTATTCATTATCTGATAATTGAGAGTCATGAGGCTGTCATTGAGGTGAACATTTTCACTGACTGTTCCCGGAAAGTTTGCAGCTACATCATAGTGGCTGAAATTCCAGAAATTGTTCACACCAAGGTCAACAAGCTCTCTTACAATATCTTCTGCTGCAACTTCAGGAATACAAAGAACTGCAACTGTCGGAGTGTGTTCGTTGCAAAATTCACCGAGTGAGTTCATAGGGCGGATTTCCATACCGTTCACAGTTTCACCTGCAAGGGTTTTATCGCTGTCAAAAAGACCGATAATATTAAATCCGCTTTTGGCAAACTTCATATGAGAGGTGATTGCCTTTCCCAGATTACCCATTCCGATGATAATGGCTTTGTTGTCGTTATTAACTCCGAGGATTGTGCCTATTTCGTTGTATAACTGTTCAACATTGTAGCCATAGCCCTGTTGGCCGAATCCACCGAAGCAGTTAAGATCCTGTCTGATCTGAGATGCAGTGAATCCCATTTTTGATGACAGCTCTTTTGAAGAAATTCTCACAACGCCGTTTCTTTTAAGGTTACCCAGAAAGCGGTAGTAGCGAGGCAGTCTTTTTATAACTGACATCGAAATGTTTTCTGATTTGTTTGGCATAAGTTACCCCTTATTCGCAGAGTTTGCGTACGGTGTCCATTACATAGTCACCGAAGTCACTGCATGTGCAGCCGTTGTCACGGCCTGTGATCTGATATTTTTTCTCTTCATACATGCAGATATCGAGAGCTCTTTCAAGAAGGTCGGCTTTTTCCTGCTCACCGATGTGAGAAAGAAGCATAACAGAAGCTCTGAGCATTGAGCAGGGGTCAGCGTACTGACCTCTGCCTTCTCGCATCATTCTGGGTGCAGAGCCGTGAATAGCTTCAAACATAGCATATTTCTTACCGATGTTTGCGCT
>JAZRME010000018.1:0-14900 GCA_045647325.1 Acutalibacteraceae bacterium
CCTCATGGCGGTTTTGTTATAAGAAGCGGAAAAACAGGCGCTGGTCTTGGAAACACTCATTTTATTGAATATAGCTTAAAGCTTGATTCAAACCCTGAGATTACAGCGTCGGCAATTGTGGCTTACGCCAGAGCTGCTGCAAGACTTAATAAAGAAGGCGCTTCAGGTTGTAAAACTGTTCTTGATATTCCGCCTTCATATATCTCACCCAAGTCAGGTGAGGAATTGAGAAAAGAATTACTTTAAAATAAAAACTCGGATAGGTTGAGTCCTATCCGAGTAATTTTTTGCTTATTTCCAGATAAACCAGATAAGAAGATATCCTGTGATAACTGCAGCGAGGGTAAAGGGAACACCGAATTTCATAAATGTTGAGCTCTTGACCTCGTGACCTTCTTTTCTGAGAATACCGATACCGGCTATGTTTGCGCTGGCGCCGATCGGGGTGAGGTTACCGCCGAGGGTTGCGCCACAAAGCAGACCGTAGTAAAGAAGCTTTGGCTCAATACCCAAATCCATAGCGATAACAGGCACAATTGAAAGCATTGTTGCAGTGTAGGGGATATTGTCGATAAAAGCTGACAAAATAACAGACATCCAGACAATAATTGTGAAAACAAGGAATGTTGAGCCTGAACCGAGACTGGCGATAGCGCTGCCGATAACATCGATAACACCTGCGTTTTTGATACCGCCGATTACAACAAAAAGACCTGCGAGAAGGGCGATTGTATAATAGTCGATTTCTTTAAAAGCGTTCTTAACAATTTCAGTGTTTTTCTTGATAAGGAGCTCACGGATAACACCGATAAGGAAAAATGCTATACAGATAACACCGTTTGTGATGTCAGGCTTATAGAGCTGACCTTCTGCAGCAGCGTCTTTATAAGGAATGAAAGAAACTGCGATAAGGGCAACAACTGTACCAACGAGAAGGAATGTGGGGAATTTATCTTCAACAACTGTTCTTGAATTGAATTCAATTTTTGTTTTTTCTTTGCGGAACATAAAGAGGATGATCAATGCACTTGCTAAAGCACCGGCCTGAACAACCCAGAACATACCGGGTTTACCTTCATCAACAAAAAAGTCTGAGAAGTCAAGGTTAGCCTGTTTTGCAAGAAGAATTGAAGTTGTGTCACCAACCAGCGTTGCAGCGCCCTGAAGGTTTGAAGAAACTGCAATACAGATAATTGACGGAACAGGAGAAATGTTGACCTTTTTACAAAAAGCGAGAGCGACAGGGGCGATCATAAGCACCGTTGCAACATTGTCAACAAAGGCTGAAACTATACCGGCAAAAAGTGAAAGAGCTACCACTGTCCACTTGATATTCGGCATTTTTGAGATAAGAACATCAGACATAAGCTGAGGCATCTTTGACTCAATAAAGAGATAAACCGTACCCATTGTACCTGCTATCATCATGATAACATTCCAGTCGATCTCATTCAGAGCGTCAACAATGCTATAGGAATAGCTTCCTTCGGTGAGAGAAAAAAATCCGCTGCCGAAAATGTCGGGTGACGATGACGCAACTACACCGAGAATGATAAAAAGAATACCTGAACCAATGGTTACGTATGGTCTGATTTTCTGAAATGCCAACATAAGAATATATGTTACAGCAAAGAGAACCAGAGCGGTAATGGTGATCGGACTCATAAAATTCCTCCTAATATATTGGTAAGTCTGTAAAAAAATAACAGAATCCGCAAAAAAGGATTCTGTCAGAGTCGGGTTAATAGTTAACCTGATGCAGATCATAACAAATAGAATGTTTAACATTCTATGACAGACTCCACCACTTATTTTGAACTGCAATTCGATTATACTCTAATAGTGTTAAAAAGTCAATTGACTTTTATTGAATAATATAGGTTGATGTTTTGTGAAAAAACAACAAAATGATTAAGTTTATATTAATATAAATCAGTATTAAAGTATATAAATGCCTTGACTTTTTTATGTATAAATAGTAGTATAAAACACAACAAGTATCAGATAGGAGAATTATTATGTCACAAAAAGTTGTTCTTGTTTTGGTAGATGGTATGCGCCCTGACGGTATGCTTGAGTGCGGCCAACCATTTGTAAACGAACTTATAAAAAAATCAACATACTGTTTAAAAGGCAGAACAGTTATGCCTTCAGTTACTCTTCCTTGCCATATGTCATTGTTTCACAGCGTTGACCCTGAACGTCACGGTATAGTGACAAACACCTATATTCCGCAGGTGCGCCCGATTGTCGGTCTTTTTGATCAGCTTGATAAATATGATAAAAAGTGCGCTTTCTTTTACACCTGGGAAGAGCTTCGTGATTTAGGTCGCCCTGACCATCTTCATACAGCTATGTGTTTCAATCAGCATAAGGCATCTGATACCGATATTAAAATCACTGATGCGCTTATTCCTTATATCAAAGAGGAGCTTCCTGATTTCACCTTCCTCTATCTTGGCGAAACAGATGAAGTTGGCGGTCATGACTGTGGCTGGATGAGTGAGCAGTATCTTAAGAGCGTCAACAAAGCTTTTACTTGCATTGAAAAGCTTTATAACAATCTGCCTGAGGGTTATACTTTAATTGTAACAGCTGACCATGGCGGACATGACAGAGTTCATGGCGACGATATTCCTGAGGATATGACCATTCCTGTTGTGTTCTGCGGCCCTGAGTTCGCTGAGGATAAAGAGCTTCCCGAATGCTCCATTAAAGATATTGCCGTAACAATTGCAGATTTGCTTGAAGTTCCCAAGGTTAAAGAGTGGGAAGGCGTTTCAAGAAGATAAAAAAGTGACACTCTGAATTGATTTTCAGAGTGCCTTATTTTATATGTTTTTCTTTTTATCGGGTAACTGAGCGAGTATAATTGCGCCAAACATAAGGGCGCATCCCAAAAACTCTCTTGATGAGGGAATGTCTTTGAGAATAGCCATCTGAGCAAGAACGGAAAAGACTGATTCAAGGCTCATAAGAAGTGATGCAACCGTAGCGTTTGTGGCATATTTCTGACCGATAATCTGTAAGGTATAACCACCTGCGCAAGATAGTGCACCGGCATAAGCTATAGGCAGCCATGCTGAAACAAGGTCGTTAAGCTGCGGCTTTTCAACAATAAGCATAATCGTCACAGAAATAATAGCAGCCGTTGTAAACTGAACAATAGAAAGTCGGATGCCATCGCAACCCGGTGAATATTTATCAATAACCATAATGTGAAAGGTGAAAGCAACAGCGCAAAGCAGCAGTAATACATCACCTTTGTTTACCGAAAGGCTTTCGTTCATACAAAGGAAATATAATCCTGCAACAGCAACAACAACACCTATCCATACCTTGAGTGAAATTCTTTTTTTAAGAAAAATTCCTGCAAGGGGAACAAACAGGATATACATCGCTGTTATAAATCCGCCTTTACCGGCTGTGGTATATTGTAAAGCAACCTGCTGAATATTAGCTGCGATTGTGAGAATGATTCCGCACACAATACCGCCTTTGATATGATAGCGTGTCTGCTCTTTTGTGAGCGGAACATAAATGCCCTGCTTCTTTTTAAAGGAGTCAGATATAAGCATCACCGGGATAAGCACAACCACGGCAATAACAAATCTCGAACCTTGAAAAGTGAAGGGGCCGACAAATTCCATACCTTCAGTTTGCGCCACAAAAGCAATACCCCATACAAATGAAGCCAACAGCAACAAAATGTTGCCCATAAAATGCTTTTTCTTCGTCATAAATCCTCCAAAAAAGCCGCAATTAAGCGGCTTTCTTAATTATATGATACTTTGTAAGAACTGTTTTGTTCTTTCGTTTTTGGGGTTATCAAAGACTTCTTCAGGTGTGCCTTCTTCAGCGATAACTCCGTCACTCATAAACACAACATGGTCGGCGACTTCACGGGCAAAACGCATTTCGTGAGTAACAACAACCATTGTTTTTCCGCTTTCTGCGAGGTTTTTGAGCACCTTAAGCACTTCACCGACTAACTCGGGGTCAAGGGCGGAAGTCGGTTCGTCAAAGCAGAGAATTTCAGGCTCAAGCGCCAATGCTCTTGCGATGGCTACTCGTTGTTGCTGACCGCCTGAAAGCTCACAGGGGTAAGAGTTGATTTTTTCACTCAGACCAACTTGCTCAAGCAGACGGACTGTGTTTTCTTCAATCTCTTTTTCCCGTCTTGCTTTTTCCTCTTTGGCTGCTGCTGCGCCGTGAACTTTTTTGTATTCTTTAATCTCACTCTTTAAGTTAAGTTTTGGCGCAAGAGTAAGGTTCTCTTTAACTGAATACTGGGGAAAAAGATTGAACTGTTGAAACACAAGACCGAAGTTGAGTCGGTTTTTGCGAATTATTTTATCTGAAAGAGTTGCTTTGTCTTCGCCGTCAATGAGCACCTTGCCGTTGACGGTAATTGTGCCTTTATCGGGAGTTTCAAGGAAGTTGAGGCAACGGAGAAGTGTTGTTTTACCACTACCGGAAGAGCCGATAATAACAAGCACGTTGCCTTTTTCAAGGGAGATATCAATGCCCTTGAGCACCTTGGTATTGCCAAAGTTTTTATGAATATTTTTAATTTCAAGTATAGCCATGGCATTAACCTCTGTAATAGCTTAATTTCTTTTCAATCTTGCCAAAGATGATTGTAAGCAATCCGTTAAATACAAGATAGAAAGCGCCTGTGTAGAACAACGGCCAGATAATACCTTCGAGCTTGATATAATTCTGACCCATAAAGATGATTTCATAAACTGCAATAATTCTTGCAAGTGAAGTGTCTTTAACAAGGGTGATTATTTCGTTGCTCATAGGGGGGATGATTCTCTTGATAACCTGCATAAGAGTAATCTTGAAGAAAATCTGGGTTTTGGTGAGGCCAAGAACCTGACCTGCCTCTTTCTGACCTACGGGAATTCCTTCTATACCGCCTCTGTAAATTTCAGAGAAATAACAAGCGTAGTTAATAACAAAAGCAATAAGCACAGCCACAAAGCGGTCAAAAACGCTCCATGTTGCAAGCCAACTCATAAAAAAGCCGGGGTTTTCAATTTCAGAAGCGTAAGAACCCACAAGACCGGGGCCGTAATAAATAACAATCATCTGGAGCATCAGGGGAGTACCGCGGATAATCCATACAAAAGTTTTAACCAGCCATTTAACGGGTTTAAATTTGCTCATTGAACCGAAGCTGATGATAAGACCCAGGGGCAGGGCAAAAAGTAAAGTGAATCCGAATAATTCGAGAGTAGTTCCGAAACCTTCTAAAAGGTCTTTGGTAACCTGCCAGAACATAAGTTATCTCCTCTCAACCGAAAATTAACAACAAGCCGTGAGACTTGTTGTTAATCGGTAGATGTTTAATTATTTAACAAGTGTAAGGTCGTATTTTTCTGCAAGAGCGTCGAGTTCGCCGTTTGCTTTCATCTCAGCCATAATCTCGTTAACCTTAGCTGTGAGGTCAGATCCTGTTCTGAAAGCGATGCCGTACTCCTCTTCATTGAGAGAGCAAACCTGAGTGAGATTTGCATAGCTTGTGCCTTCACCTGTCATGTTGTTTGCCATTGTGATGTCGATTACGCAAGCGTCTGCTGAGCCTGATGCAACCTCAAGAAGAGCATCTGACTGGTTAGCAAGAACAACGATGTTGTCAGTTGCAACCTTGCCTTCAATTTCTTTATGACCTGCTGATTCGCCTTCAACTGCGAATTTAAGATCTTTCATTTCTTCAAGTGAAGAATATTTTGCTGCATTGTCTTTGCTGGCAACGATAACCTGAGCGTTTTTAACATATGGGTCAGAAACGCTGGCATTTTTAAGAGCTTCGTCTGTGATTGTCATACCGTTCCAGATACAGTCAACTGATTTTGAATTGAGCTCAAGGAATTTTGTTTCCCAATCTGAAAGCTCAAAGAACTCTGCTTTAACACCTAATTCAGCACAAACAGCTTCTGCAAATTCTGTGTCGAAGCCTGTCCATTTGCCGTCTTCTTTATAGTTCATAGGCTCGTATGCTGTAATACCAATAATGAGTGTGCCCTTATCCTGAACATAAGCAAGGTCAGAATTTGATGTGTCTTTGTTTGTGTCTTCCTGCTTGTTGCAGCCTGCAAATGCAAGAATTGCGCCGAGAGCAACGATAATTGCAAGAACTAATGCTATTTTCTTTTTCATAGTAACAACCTCTTTCAATTTATTACTTTACTAAGCTAACATATTATAACAACAAAGTGAAAATTTATCAATACTTTTCTTGAAATTTTTATCATAGGCTTGAAAAAAATGCATATTTTTGATTTTATTTCTAAAAAAACAATTCTAAATATTAAAAAGTGTTATATAATGTGAAGCGAGTGAATTGTAAAGAGGGTATATAAATGAAAAAAAGCAATATTGCGGTCACAATTATCAGATGTGCAACTGCAGTTATATGTTGCGTAGCGGTTGCAATTACAAGTTTTTCAATTTTTGATAAAATCAGAGCTAACGAGGCTGAGGTTGCCAAGCTGGTTAATAATGCAGCCGATGACGGAGCTTTAATGCAGAGCGATGAAAATTATCAATCAGACTCTTTTTCAGAGAGTGAAACTTATGATGAAGTGATATCTGATACAGAAACAGGTTTTGTTGAGTCGGTCGGTGATAATCAGGCAACCGAAGATGTAGCTCAGCCTGATTCAGATAAAAGTGTTTTAACTGATAAAAAGATTACAGTAACCTCAGGTCTTGACAGCACTGATAAGGCAGAGGTGCTTGAGTATTACCGTATGGTAATGGATAAAAACGAAAAAGACGGTCTCGGTCATAATCAGGCTCTGACTTTAGAAAAGCTTGACGGTGGCAGCGGCCCTGTAGGTAAGTTTATCTCCTGGTTTGAGGGTGTTGCCAAAAAAGCTCTTGCCGACAACTCTATGTCACACGAGGGGCTTCCCGGTGTGCATGATAAAATCAGAGTAACTGACTTTGCTTCAGCCAAAGCAGTTAATGACGGAAGATATACAACCGTTACAATCAATCTTGTTGAGCAGACAGATGGGGCTTACGGCAAATTAAATGAGGGAACGGTAGGCCGTTCTGTCGGAGTGCTTGACGGTATCGCTGTTGCTGTTGCTGCAATCAAAGGTCTTGAGGTTGATTTTGACACGGGTGAAGTTTATCTTCGTTACAAAAACCCACAGATAGTGATTAAGGTTGATAATAAAACAGGTTCACTTGTGAAAGGTGCTTGTTCGTGGAAATATAAGGTGCATGTTGATATCAAAAAGCTGGATGTAAGTATGATGGGCATCAGCCTCACTCTTAACGGTGCATACGGCGTTGTTGATATGGTTTGTTCATATTAAGTTAAACATTATAAAAAATTACAGGCATAGCGACTGATCGCTATGCCTGATTTTTTATCAATATCCGAAGAATTGATTCCAGTCAAAAGCTGTGGTGGTCATCATTTCTTCTGTGTTGCCTGTGTCTTCAACAAGTGTAACAGTAACATCAAATTCATCAATTTCATAATTCTGATTGATTCTGCAAAGGGTGATTGTTAATTTATCACCAACGTTACCGTTTTCAATTTTATCAAGAAGAACGTCAGCTGATGTCATCTTTTCACCGTTAACAGCTACGATAAGGTCACCGACCTGAGCTTTTGTGCCGTTAAATGCGCTGTCAGAGTTGATTTCAACAATAATAAGTGAATCTGCGGGAAGACCCTTGATCTGAACAACCATAGCGTATTGCTGATAGTTGGACGCAGGTGAATATTTGATGCCGAGCTTCGGTCTGTTTGTTACATAGCCGTTGGCAATAATATCATTTATGATGCTCTGAGCTGATGTAACGGGAATCGCAAAGCCCATACCTTCATATTCGGTAGATGCAATTTTTGATGAGTTGATGCCGATAATCTGACCGGCTGAGTTTATCAATGCGCCACCGGAGTTACCGGGGTTTATAGCAGCGTCATGCTGGATACATTTCATATCATAGCCGATTTCACTGCTTACTGAACGGTCAATGGCTGAAACCATACCTCTTGTGAATGAACCGAAAAATTCAGTTCCGCCGGGGTTACCGATTGCGTAAACAGTTTCACCGATTTTAAGCTCTGATGAGTCACCGAATTCAGCAGCCTTAAGACCTGTTGCGCTGATTGAAAGAACACCAAGGTCTGTTTTTGAGTCAAAGCCGACAACTGTTGCATCGTACTGTTCACCTTTATAGTCCTGAACAACAACTTTGTGGCCTGATGAACTTGCTGAAGAAATTACATGAGCGCAGGTGATGATATATGTTTTGGTGGAATCAGAATTTTCACCCATAATCACACCTGAACCCTGACCTGCGATGCTGGTAGTGCCTGAAGCATTACCTGAAGGGAAAAGTGAGCTGCCTGTTGAGTAAAGGATGATACCTACACAAGAGGGTGAAACCTTTTCATAAACTGATACAGCACCTTCAGAATCAGCTTCACCTACGGTTGCAGCGTCCTGAATCTGAAGCTGAGCATCACCACGTTTTGTTTCACCGTTGTCAGCGTCTGAGTTGTTAGAGTCTTTTATGAGAAAAGCACCGAGTACAGCACAAAAAACAACTACAACAGACAAAAAGACTGCAAGAAGCTTTTTGCTTTTATTCTGTTTCTGTGGCGGTTGCTGAGGGGGAGTAGTCTGAGTGTTATAATAGTTATCTGAATAACTCTGATGAGAAGAGTAAGGGCTGTAAGCTGACTCATTTTCGGGTGATGAATAGCTCTGTTGTGTTGTCTGGGTCTGTGATTGATACCACGGAGTTGAACCGCTGTTATTGTCGCTTGTCTGATATACAGGCGGCTGTTCAACAGGTTCGGTAACAGGTTCAGCCTGAATTGGCTCTGATTTAACAGGTTCCTGTTCAACGGGTTGAGCCTCAGGTGTTACGCTGTTATCCTCCTGATAAGGAAAAACATTGTTTTTTTCGTCCATATTTGTGCCTCCTCGCCGTGTTTTTACACGGGTGATGTATGATAAAAATTTTAACAAAATACCGTTAATTTATAAACAAACGATAAATTATTGTTTTAAAGGTATCCAGAATGAGAAATCTGTAAATTTGCCTTCTTCACTTGTGGCTTTGATTTCACCGCCGTGAAGATTGATTATGCTCTGAACAATATAAAGCCCGAGCCCTGCTCCTTTGACATCAAAACTTCTCGATTTATCAATTTTATAAAATCTTTCAAAAATCTTTTCAAGTTCTTCAGGTGATATACCGTTACCACTGTTTCTGACAGAAAAATACGCTTTTTTGTCATCACGGAAGAGCGTGAAAGAAATGTCACCGCCTTGCGGAGTGAACTTGATAGCGTTGTCAATAAGGTTGTAGATGACTTGCATAAGCATATCTTCGTCAGCGCTGATAACAAAACTCTCAAGTTTGTCAAGGCCAAAAACTTCAATGGATTTTGAGTTGATTTTTGTTTCAAAGTTCAGAATGGTACGGATTACGCTCTTGGAAAAATCAAATTCCGTAGCATTTATCTGCATTTCACCGGCTTCAAGCTTTGACATATTCAGCATACCTGTTACAAGTCTTGACAGGCGCTTGACTTCTTCAGAAACTATATTGAGATAATATGATTCTTTTTCTTTTGGTATTGTGCCGTCAAGAATGCCGTCAATAAATCCACCGATAGTGGTCATAGGCGTTTTAAGTTCGTGAGAAACATTTGCAACGAAGCTTCGTCTTGTTCCCTCAATAACAGACAGTGACAATGCCATTTTATTAAGCGCTTTTGCCAACTCTGCGAGTTCGTCATCGCCTTTTACAGGTATTTTATAGCTGAAATCACCTTCGGCAAAACGCTTTGTTGCGTAAGACATCTGCCGTAAAGGTCTTGTCAGGCGATAAACCATATAATATGTCAGAATTGTAATAGCTATCAAAACCGAAACAGCTGAAAATAAAACAATTTTTGCCGTGCTTGAAAGGTAGGTATAAATCGTTGAAGCAACTGATTTAGAAGCAAAAACAACACCTACGGTATTTGAACCGGCTTTGATAGGGGTGCCGACAACCAACTGATTAACTGAATAAATGTTGCCCAGAAGTGTGATATCACTATAGTTGCCTTTTTGGGCCTGATCAATAATTTCTGTCGGCACTTTATATTTTGAATGAATCGCACAACGATGGTTGAGGCGCAGGTCACCGTTTATCATTTCACGGCATAAAATAACTTCGCCATTGTTATCGCAGATAAAAATATCACAGTTGTTAGCGGTACACATAGTGTTGATTGTGTTAGCTAAAACATAAATCGGAATCTGATCTGTCAGCGCCGAATCGTGATAGTTATGCATAAAATTATTTACATTATTTGCAATAACTTCGGTGTAGCTTGATAGCGTATCTGATTGCTCGTTAGTCCAACGGTTTGTTTCAATGCCCAAAAACAAAAGGCTCATAAGCAAAAGACTTGCCATAACCATTGAAAAAATTCCGACCAGGTATCGCTTGAAAAGTTTACTGCCTTTTCTTGTTTTCATAATTATTCCTTTGTAGTGAATTTATAACCTACACTCCAGACTGTTGCAAGTTCCCATTTGTCAGAAATATTTGCTAACTTTTCACGGATTCTCTTGATATGAACATCAACTGTTCTTGAGTCACCGTAAAAGTCAAATCCCCAGACTTCATCAAGAAGCTGATCACGGGTAAATACCCGGTCAGGGTTACTTGCAAGGTGAAAAAGTAACTCCATTTCTTTGGGAGGGGCGTCAACTTTTTTTCCGTCAACGATAAGTTCATAATTTGTCAGATTGATTGAAAGCTTGTCATACTCCACCTTTTTGGTGTTGGTTTCATCAACAGGTGAGCCTGAACGGCGTAAAACAGCTTTAATTCTTGCAACAACCTCTTTTGTGTCAAACGGCTTTGTGATGTAGTCATCTGCGCCAAGTTCAAGACCAAGCACTTTATCAAAAACCTCGCCCTTGGCGGTGAGCATAATAATCGGCTTGTTTGAGGTTTTTCTGACTTCTCTTAAAATCTGCCATCCGTCAAGCTGAGGGAGCATAATATCAAGCAAAGTTATATCAGGCTGAAGCTGATTAAACATTTTAACGGCAGATAAACCGTCATTGACTATTGTTACCGAATAGCCTTCTTTTTCAAGATAAAGCCTGAGTAATTCACATATATTGAAATCATCATCAACGACAAGAACTTTTTCTTTATTCATAATAAACACTCCTTTTTATCAGATGCTGATTATGCACCTATAATTCTTATCTTTGATTTTAATTATATTCACTAATTTGTACTTTTTGTGAACAATAAAAGAAATATTTGTTATATTTAAAATTTAAATCTGTATTTTGTGGTTGAACGGAACACTTCACCTGCTTTGAAATTGCACTGAGGAAAATCGGGCTGGTTCGGTGTGTCAGGATAAAACTGTGTTTCAAGGCAGAAACCTGCATTTTTTATAAGGGAAAGACCGTTTTTGCCGATGATTGTTCCATCGAGGAAATTACCTGTATAAAGCTGAACACCGGGCATATCTGTAAAAACATCCATTTCGATGCCTGAAGTTGCTTCTCTGACATTGATAACTGCCCCTGCTGTTTCATTAAGGCAGAAGTTGTGGTCATAGCCTCTGCCGATACAAAGCTGATCATCGTCAGCGTTGATATCCTGACCTATTGCCTTTTCTTGTGTAAAATCAAAAGGTGTACCTTTAACAGGTCTGATTTCACCTGTGGGGATGCTGTCTTCATCTATAGGAGTATAAGCATCTGAGTCGATTTTCATAATATGGTCAAGAACATTGTTTTCTGTTGAACCTGTGAAATTGAAATAGATATGGTTTGTGAAGTTGATAGGTGTATCTGCGCTGCAGATAGCTGTGTAAGCGATGATTATTTCATTATCATCAGAGAGTGTAAAACGCACTTTTGAAAGCATTTCACCCGGGAAGCCCATTGAACCTGCAGGGCTTGTGTATGACATAATAACACTGTTGTCTGTGTCAACACAGGCGTCCCACACAGCTGTTGAAAATTCACCGCCGCCATGAAGGCAGGTTTTACCTTTTTCATTGGCGCTGACACAGTATTTCTGACCATTAATTTCAAATTGAGCATTGTGAAGTCTGTTAGCGTAGCGGCCAACAGTGTTGCCTTCATAGTCAGAGTGATTGATATGACCGTCAAGATTGTCAAAGCCAACAGCAACATCACGGATTTTCCCGTCGCTGCAGGGGATAAGCACAGACTGAATTGTTGCGCCGTAGGTGATAAGCTCAAGAGTCATACCGTTGTTATTAGTGATTGAATATTTATCGACAGATTTACCGTCGGGAGTTGTACCGAATAAGCTTTTTTCAATTTTCATATTACGCACCTCTGATTAATATTGTTGAACGCTCTGAATCAGCGCTCCGCATTTCTGAACATACTCAACATCAGCTGCGGTGATAGTTGATGTGTTGTCAATATCACCTGCTTTAATCTGAATCTCAGAAAGATCTGTGTGTTTCAACAAACCTTCAACATAGCAGTTCATTATCATAGAATCTCTGCCGTCAATGTAACCGTCACAGTCAATATCACCATAAATAACAATATAAACAGAGTCAACTATCTGTGTTCCTGCTTCGTTATAAAGGTTGATAACGCAACCTGTTGTAACCATATTACCGGAAGAGAGAGTATTACCGTCAGTGTCAACGATTTCTTTCTTTTCAGTGTTAGAGAATTGGTTTAACACATAACCTGCGGTATTGTGTGACATATCAATGCCGGTCATATAGTTAAATTCTCCTCTTGTTACAGTATAAGTTGATGAGCTTGTTGCAACAAGAAGGCTAAGACTAAGTCTGCCCTGGGCGTTGATGTTATAGTCAGTGGTTGCAATTTTAAAACAACCGTAATGAAGTGCAACATCTGTTCCCTGAAGCACAAGCATATTTTTTGTGTAAGAGGGATATGACACCGTGATAGGAGTCACTGTTACCGGATATGTTTCAGGGATATCTGCGGTTTCAGAGAGATTAACTTTTGATTCTACATTTATCAGGTTAATCTTTTTGCCTGTTGTGAGATAAACATCGTTGTTGGGGTTGATAGTTACAATAGTGTTTTGTCTTGCAACCTCAACATCCTTCTGACAATAGACATAAGCATGAGCAGCTCTGTAAAAATTACCTGCGCAGTAAATAGCTTTTCCTCGGCCTGAACCGATCAGGTTGTTGTCGGTGATTGTACCGCCGTAAAGATAAACATTACCACCCTGAGCAACATTGATAGCGCCACCGTTTGAAGCGTTATTATTACGGATAGTTCCGCCGAACATATACATATTACCTGAAACAGAAATAGTGCTTTCTGTGGAATAGCCGTATTCAAGGTAAAAATCATCGTAGGTGTAAAGAGTTCCTCCGTTAAGCACCTTGATAATTGAATTTCCTGTAGCGCCATAGTAATTGTTACCGCCGTCAAGATGATATTCGCCGCCTATAGAGTCGGTGGAGAGGCCACTGTCTGATTCATCACCTGATGGGGTTGTCATATCAACGCTGCCTTCAACTTCAACAGCTGAGTAACCAAGACGCAACGTACCGCCTGACTGAACCTCAAACAAAGCTCCTGTAAAATTACCTGCTCGTCTTGATGTGAAAATCTGCTCTGTTTCGCTGAGAATGGTGACATCACCATAGATATTGATTGTTTCTGAAATAGTATTGTCACCGATTATGGTTATAATTCCTTGTTCACCTGCGCCGATGTTTGCAACTGCTTCAGCAAGAGAAACATATTCAACTGAATATGCGCCAAACTTACTCAAAGAGGCAACGTTGACAACCTCAGCATCAGTCAGATAACCACTTGATGTGATATTCCATGTATTTGAACCGTCAGGAGTTATCTCAAATTTTGCATAACTGAGACCCATACCTGAACCGCTTAAAACATAGTAGCCTGAAGAATATGAGTAGGGTGTGATTACACCGACAATTCCGTTAGCTGACAGGTTATCAAGAATTTCGATTGTCTTATTCTGAGCAAGATAAATATCATTGTTTGTGATCGCTGCGGAGCCACCCATCTGAAGTGTTCCGTAAACAACAAGGCCATAGCCTGTGCCGGTCTGAGTGTATATATAGTTGCTGTCAATAACACCGCCTGTCATGGTGAATGTTGCGTTTTTAGCCACAGACACAGCGCCGCCGCCACCTGATGTTATAGATGCGCCTCTTGCGTTATTGGCAAAGTTTTTGCTGATGGTTCCTCCGTTCATAACGAGACTGCCGGAGTTAATGTAAAGTGCGCCACCTGCTTTTGCTTCATTTTCACTCAAAACAGCAGAGCCTGAGATTGTGACTACTGAATCTGAACCGAGCGAATAAATTACTCCGCCCAGAGTTTTTGATTCATTATTTGTCAAAGAACCACCGCTGATATTGATAAAACCGTAGTTATTATAAAATACTCCGCCTTTAAGATCGCTGTAGTTTGATTTGATTGTACCTGCGGTCATATTGACAGTTCCCATATTATTATAAACTACACCTGCGTCAGTTGTGGTTTTATTTGATGCGATTATACCACCGTTGATGTTAACTGTGCCTTCGTTATAAAATACGCTGCCTGCTGTTGATGAAACTGCATTTTCAACAGAATAACCGGGGTAGGTGCTGAGCGTACCTGATGATTCAATTTTGAATATAGGAGCTTCTGCTGTGATGTTGTCTGCGTTACCTTCAAATGTCAGAAGGATGTTTTCATCGCTTCCGTTTTTCCCCGATTGCGGAGCCGCAGGGTATACTCGACGTGCACGGTTCCGTCTTCCTCTGTTTGAAGCCGGTAGTCTGCCGTATACCGCCGGGAGCTGCCGAGGGACTTTCCGTAATCGGCTGCCGCATGCCG
>JAZRME010000019.1:0-5279 GCA_045647325.1 Acutalibacteraceae bacterium
ACAGCCCAGCAAGGCTTCGGCATAGTGTATCTCGCAGCAGCTAAACCTGCTTTTGAAGGAGTTTCTTTATATATTACCGTAGGCGGTGAAAACTCAGCTGAAAGATTATACCTCTCTTTAAGAAGATTGCTTAAAACCTCAAGCTGAATTTTGCCTGTAGTGCTGATAGTTATTTCTTTCTGACCATTTTCCCACTTAGCGTCAATATAAGGCTCTTCATCAGACATTTCACTTAATGCCGCTGCAAGAGCAGGAACCTTGAGAGGGTCATTATCAGACGGGCTGACTCTGACTCTCAGAAACGGGTTGACAAGCTTAGCCGATTCACCCGAAAGATAAGAGCCGACAAAAAATCCGGTTTTAGCTGACGGCAGACCGCACACAGCAGCAACATCACCGCTTTTTATAATTCCTGTATCTGTACTTCGGGCACCGCAGAATTTTTTGATCTGCGAAATTTTTTCTTTGACAGTTTTGTTTTCTTCAGCATCAACGGCGTCAGATTCTGCAACAAAAACATCTTTTGGCTTAATCAGCTCGACCTCATCACGGTTTGCCATTTCACCGCCAAAAAGTCTGATGTGAGAAATTTTACCGAGGGCTTTATCATGCTCAATTTTAAAAACAATTCCACACAGATCATCCGTAGCCCTGCGACGGTAATCGGGCATAAACTCAACCAGAGCTTCAACAAACTCTTTTATACCTACAGAATATTTTGCGCTGCCAAAAACAACGGGCATAATTCTGCAATCTTTAATTCCTTCACGGATAAGAGCCCCGGCTCTGTCATAAGAAAGCACCGAATCATTTAAATAGGCATCCTCTGCCTCCTGATAAATATCAGCAAGAGCTTCTGTTGCCGTAACTGCAAAATCAGAAGCACCGGTTCTTTTTACAAAACAAGTTTCAAGGCCTTCATTTTCAACTTGTGAAAGCACAATATGAGCCCTTGACGAAACATCTTTAAGCTCTTTGATAACCTTTGAAACATCTGATCCGCTTCTGTCAATTTTATTTATAAAAATTATACCCGGCAAACCTGCTTTTTCCAGAGATTTTATTATATTTTCGGTATGAGCCCTTACCCCCTCAACAGCCGAAACAATTACAACAGCATAATCAAGAGCCAAAAGCGCTCTTTCAACCTCACCGGCAAAATCCACATGGCCGGGAGTGTCGATAATATTAAAAACAACATCATTCAACCGGGTTGACGCTGTAGCTGTACGAACAGAAATTCCTCTTTGTTTTTCTACAGAAAGGCTGTCGGTTGCAGCTGTTCCGTCGTCAACGCTGCCGAGATTACGGATAGCTCCGGTGAAATAAAGAATCTGCTCGGTAAGGGTAGTTTTACCCGAGTCAACATGAGCAAGTATTCCTATGTTATGAAAGACGTCAGGCATCCCTTTCCCTCCTTGACAAAATAATTGACACTCAGTTTAAATCTTCAAAAACATCTTCATTTGCAGCAGAGTCTTTCCAATACCACCAATGAAGCTTTTTGGGGTCTGCGGTGTGCACAGTTGCATAATAGATCGCACAACGAAAACCGTAGAGAATTGATTTTTCCTGAACCCGGCCTCTTCTGAGGCTCAGCTCATAATACATTTCTTCTGCGTCTTTGGCTCTGAGCTGGGTCACATTGTCAAAGCCAAGCTCAATGAGTGCCTCGACGCAATCCTGCTCTATACCCGGAATTTCAGAAATATTTTCTGTTTTTGACGATTTTTTCTTGTTAAATAACCACATTTTCAGCGCTCCGTATCTTGACGAGTTATCTTCTTTCATTTAAAATATTGTATCATTAAGTTATTATAATTTCAATAAATTTCAGAGGTTTTATTTATGAGAATGAGAAGAAAAAAGAATCTTGAAAAGCGTTTATCAGAGTGTAACAATGTTTTTGAGATTTATACCGAAGACAGAAACTTTTTTGAAGCTGTCAAAGAAAAGGAATATTTTGACTTTGAAAAGATTTTCGGAAACAACAACCCCATTGTGCTTGAAGTGGGCTGCGGCAAGGGTCAGTTTGCATGTGAATGGGCAAAAGCGCACCCTGACAAAAACGTTATTGCTGTTGAAAAATACGGTAATGTTATTGTTCAGGCCTGTGAAAAAGCCGAAGAGATGGAACTTAAAAATGTCTTTTTTGTAAAAGGAAATGCAGAATACCTGCCCAGATATATTCCTCAAGGGGTTGTAGAAAGAGTTTTTCTCAACTTTTCATGTCCGTTTCCAAAAAACAGACACGAAGTTCACCGACTGACACATAAGAGATTTCTTGACATATATAAGCTCCTTCTTACAAAAGACGGTGAAATTCATCAGAAAACCGATAATATGAAGCTGTTTGAGTTTTCAATTCAATCTTTATCAGAAAACGGATTTGCCCTCAAAAACGTTTCACTCGACCTTCATAACAGCGATATTGAGGATAATATTGTCACAGAATACGAACACAGATTTTCTTCTATGGGTATGCCTATTTACCGACTTGAAGCTTATTTAAAATAATTTCAATTTTTTTCAAAAAAACTCTTTATTATTTTGATTTTTTATGATAAAATACCCCTATTGTGAAGTATTATGTTCAAAAGGAGTGAAAGGTATGTATATAGCTATTATGGGTTACGGCACAGTCGGTTCCGGTGTAGCCGAGGTTATATCAAACAATCACGACAGTATTGTTAAAAAAAGTTCACAAACCGAACTTGATGTTAAATATATTCTTGATTTGAGAGATTTCCCCGGTGACATCAACGAAAGCAAGATGGTTAAAGACTTTAACATTATTCTCAACGACCCTGAAGTTAAGATTGTTGTTGAAACAATGGGCGGTCTTCACCCTGCTTATGAGTTTGTTTCAGCTTGTCTTGAAGCCGGTAAAAGCGTTGTAACCTCAAACAAAGAGCTTGTTGCCGCCAAAGGTGATGAGCTTCTCAGAATAGCAGAAAGTAAAAACGCAAACTTTTTGTTTGAAGCAAGTGTAGGCGGCGGTATTCCCATTATCCGCCCTATCAGCCAGTGTCTTGCAGCTAACAGAATTGACGAAATCGCAGGTATTCTCAACGGCACAACCAACTTCATTTTAACAATGATGATTGATAACAATATGAGCTTTGAGGATGCTCTTAAACTCGCTCAGGATAACGGCTACGCCGAAAAAGATCCCACAGCCGATGTTGAGGGTCACGATGCCTGTCGTAAAATCTGCATTCTTGCAGCTTTGTGTTTCGGAAAGCATGTTTATCCCGACGCTGTTTATACAGAAGGTATCACCAAAATCACATTGACTGATGTTGAGTATGTACGCTCATGGAACGGTGTTATCAAGCTCATCGGCAGAGCAAAAAGAATTGATGATAAAATATCTGCAATTGTCAGCCCTGCCCTCGTTAAAAACGGAAGTCAGCTCGCAAGTGTCAATGATGTTTTTAACGCTATCCTTGTAAGAGGCGATGCAACAGGTGATGTTGTATTTTACGGCAAGGGCGCAGGTAAACTTCCTACAGCATCAGCAGTTGTTGCCGATGTTATGGATTGCGCAAGAAACATCGACAAGCGCAAAGCTTTCGGCTGGTCAGCAGGAACAGAAAACTATGTTGTTGATTATAATGAACTTGAAACAGCTTTATATGTAAGAGCTGCCGTAACCGATAAGGCTGCCGCTGTTGACACATTAAAATCAGTATTCGGCGAGATTGAATTGCTTACAAAAAAAGTTGCCGATGACAACGAAATCGCTTTTGTTACACCTCTCGGTGTTGAAAAAGAGCTTAACTCAAAGCTCGAAGGCGTTGACGGGCTCAACGTTCTTTCAAAAATCAGAGTAGTAGATTATTGATATAGCAGGTGAAATAAGTTATGGGTCTTATAGTTCAGAAATTCGGCGGCAGCTCAGTTGCCAACGCCGAGCGTGTTATGAATGTAGCTAAAATTGTTACAGACACTTACAAACAGGGCAACGATGTTGTTGTTGTTGTTTCAGCCCAGGGCGACACAACAGACGACCTTATTGCCAAATCAAAAGAAATCAATCCGAACGCAACAAAAAGAGAAATGGATATGCTTCTTGCAAGCGGTGAACAGATTTCAATCGCTCTTCTTGCTATGGCTATTCAGTCAATGGGATTCCCTGTTATTTCTCTTTTAGGCTGGCAGGCAGGTTTTTCAACAAACTCTGTTTATTCAGCAGCAAGAATCAAAAAAGTCAACACCGATCGTCTTAAAATGGAATTGGGCAACAAAAAAATCGTTGTTGTTGCCGGTTTCCAGGGTCTTAACGATAAAGATGACATCACAACTCTCGGCCGTGGCGGTTCAGACACAAGCGCAGTTGCTATCGCTTCAGCTCTTCAGGCTGATAAATGTCAGATTTTTACAGATGTTGACGGTGTTTATACCGCTGACCCCAGAAAAGTTAAAAGCGCTAAAAAGCTTAGCGAAATCACTTATGACGAAATGCTTGAGCTCGCAACTCTCGGCGCTCAGGTTCTTAATAACCGTTCAGTAGAAATGGCAAAAAAATATAATGTTGAGCTTGAAGTTATCTCAAGCCTTAATCCTATTCCAGGCACAATTGTTAAGGAGGTTGCTAAAATGGAAAAAATGCTTGTCAGAGGTGTTACTAAAGACACCGATGTTGCCCGTATCTCAATCGTAGGTCTTACCGATGTTCCCGGTATTGCTTTTAAAATTTTCTCAAAGCTTGCAGCTAAAGATATCAATGTTGACATTATTCTTCAGTCTGTCGGCAGAAACAACACAAAAGATATCGCTTTCACAGTTTCAAAAGACAACGCTCCTGTTGCTATTGAAGCTTTAAGAGCTCTCCCCTTCGTTGACGAAGATCTCAAAATTGAATGTGACACAGATGTTGCCAAAGTTTCTGTTGTAGGCGCAGGTATGGAAACACATCCCGGCACTGCTTCAAAAATGTTTGAGGCTCTTTATAATAATGACATCAACATCCAGATGATTTCAACAAGTGAAATTAAGATTTCTGTTCTTATCGATGCTAAATATGCAGACACTGCAGTTGCTGTTGTTCACGATAAGTTTGTAAACTAATTTAAAGGGGAGTGCTTTCTTTGGAAAGAGATGCCGTTTCTGCCGGTGTTTCCGAAATAGGCGGTCTTTTCAGTACCGCACAGGTGCGTGTTCTTATATGCTATATACTTTCTTCAATTAAGGACCCTGTTCCCGGTAGAATGCTTGCCGATGTTTTACATTATGAGGGTATAGCAAACTATTTCGAAGTTAACGATTCAATTGAC
>JAZRME010000020.1:0-16472 GCA_045647325.1 Acutalibacteraceae bacterium
AAGCGGATATATTTTTATAATCGCTGCAATCACCTGCGTGGTTGATATCGTGCCCGTCCTCGGCACGGGAACAATTGTGATTCCCTGGGCATTTTATAGTCTGATCACAGCTAATTACCCCCTGGCTATCGGATTAATCGTAATATATGTTGTGATTCTTATTATCCGTCAGGTTATCGAGCCAAAGCTCGTTGCGGTGAAGCTCGGGCTTCCTCCCGTGCTTACAATTGCCGCGATGTATCTCGGCACTCAGCTTTTTGGCTTTATCGGACTTTTCCTTTTACCGATTCTGCTTATTATGCTCAAACGCCTGAATGACGAGGGAATTATTCATCTTTGGAAAAGCGGTAACCCCGAAGAAAAAAACAAATAAAAATAATTTAAAAATATTTAAAAAAAGTGTTGACAAAACGCTCAATTTGTGATAAAGTAATTGAGCGTTGAGTTCGCTGGTGTAGCTCAGTTGGTAGAGCAGCTGATTTGTAATCAGCAGGTCGGGGGTTCGAGTCCGTCCACCAGCTCCAAAACGCTTTTAATTTAATATGGGTAGGTTCCCGAGTGGCCAAAGGGAGCAGACTGTAAATCTGCCGTCGACGACTTCGGTGGTTCGAATCCACCCCTGCCCACCAGAAACAGACAAGCAATAGCTTGTCTGTTTTTTATTATTCGCTTTGTTGAAATCACAATTTGTGTGTGTTATACTTTTTGAGAGGTGAGGTTATGTTTGAATACAGAGGGTTTATGCTTGACAGTGTTCGTCATATGCAGTCTGTTGAAGAAATCAAAAAGCTGATTGATACTCTTGCGTTGCTTAAATTCAACAAATTTCATTGGCATCTGACTGATGATCAGGGTTGGCGATTTGAATGTGACAGTTTTGCTCAGCTCAACTCTGTTGCTGCGATCAGGCCTTATTCGGATTTTGGAAAAACCCGTGTTGACCGGCCTTACGGCAGGGTTTATACCAAAGATGAAATGCGTGAAATTGTAACTTATTGCGCTCAAAGAGGAATTGATGTTGTGCCTGAATTTGATATTCCCGGCCACTCAAGTGCGCTTTTGTCGGCGATGCCTCAACTGTCTTGCGAAGGTAAAAATGTTAAAATCAAAACCCATCAGGGCATATTCAGAGATGTTCTCTGCCTTTCAAAAAAAGAAACTTATGAAACTGTTATCAAAATTATAGATGAGTTTCTTGAGGTTTTTCCCGGTGAATATTTTCATATCGGCGGTGACGAAGCTCCCTCTGACCATTGGAAAAATTGCCCCGACTGCCAGAAATATATGAAACGCCACGGCATCACAAGTTATAATGAATATCAGAACGACTTCACCAACAAAATTATTGACTATCTTGACAGCAAAAATAAAAAATGTATTGTCTGGAACGAGGCCGCCAACGGCAAAAATCTTGACAAAAGGGCAATCATACAATATTGGAAGGAGCAGCCGAAAGCAACGGTAGCTTTTATCAATAACGGCGGCAAAGCCATTCTCTCGCCGTTTTCATATTTTTATCTTGATTATGATTATCTGATTACGCCCCTCAATCGGGTATATTCTCTCACAGCTGATCTGCCCGGGCTTTCTTCACAAGGCAAGAAAAATATCATCGGTGTTGAAGCCCCGATATGGACAGAATATATCAAAAACGACAGCCACCTTGAAGAGATGCTTTTTCCGAGGCTTATTGCTGTTTCAAAAGTTGCTTCAGGTGAAAACAATCAGCCGTATCGTCAGTTTTTAAATGAAGTTAAATATCTGAAAAATCAGTTGGGTGAAATAAATTTTGCTGATGAAAAAAGGTGGACTAAACCAAGAGCAGCTATGCTTCCGGGTTGGCTGAAATTTGTCAAAGACCATTATACAAAAGATTTTATTACAGAACAGATTTTTAAAAAATAAAGCAGCGCCGGACTCTGTTTATCGCAGAGCCCGGTTATTGTTTGTTGTAATAAATTTTTATATGTGATATACTTATCTCATCAATAAGCAAGGAGTGTGTCAGATGAAGCAATCGGATTTTTTTAAAAGCGCAAAGTGGATAGGCGCCAAAAACCGCACTGCAGAAAGCTTCTGTGTTATCAGAGGTCACTTTGAGGTTGACTGTGTCACAAAAGCAACACTTAATATTCTCGGTCTCGGCTTTTTTAAATGTTACATAAACGGAGAATGTATCAATCCCGATACATTTCTTCCGCTTTCATCAGACTTTGAAAACACCTGTGACCCTGTGGATGAAGTGATTTCAGCCCACCGTATTTATGTGCCTGAATTTGACATAACTCAATTTATAAAAAAAGGTCACAACACTATTACCGTTCACTTCGGCGGCGGTTGGTACACTTTTGAAAACCGTGTTTTTGGTCTGCCTAAAGCAATTTATTGCATAAGCTGTGAGTCTGATAAAGGTGTTGAACATTTTGTTTCTGATGAAAACTGTCTTGTGGGCGACAGCTATGTATATGAATATAACTTTGTCAGATATGAACACCATGACTATACTCTTGCCAACAACATTTTCAGCCCCGACTTTGATGACTCAGCGTGGGAAAATGCTGTTTTAACCGAGTCGCCTGACACAGACTATTGCTCCACCGATTGCCCTTGTGACGCTCTTATTACTACCCTCCCCGTTAAAAAAATCGGCTGTAATTCATCAGGTGAAATTTATGACTGCGCAGAGAACACTACCGGCTACCCTGTTTTAAAAATCAGTGGCAAAAAGGGTGAAAAAATCAGCGTTATTTTAAGTGAAGAAATTTTACCCGACGGCAGCCTTGACTCGTCTCACAGCCACGGTCAGCAGTTCAGCGTTATTTCTGACGGAAAAACTGCCACCGTTGAGCCTGAGTTTACCTGGTTCGGCTTCAGATATTTCCAGATTCAGGGCAACGCAACTGTTGACTGCGTTAAAGTAGTTCATGCAGATGTGCCTGTTTCTTCCACTTTTGAGTGTGACAACGAAACCCTCAACTGGGTTTATAAAACTTTCATTCATACTATGCTTTGCAATATGCACACCGGTCATCCGTCTGATTGCCCTCATCTTGAAAGACGAGGCTACACAGGTGACGGTCAGCTTACCTGCCACGCAGCTCTGAGCGTTTTTGACGCAAAAGCTTTTTATGAAAAATGGATGCAGGATATAGCCGACAGTCAGGATGTTTTATCAGGTCATATTCAATATACAGCCCCTTATATAAGAAGCGGAGGCGGCCCCGGCGGTTGGGGTTGCGCTATAGTTGAGGTGCCTTATCAGCTTTACAGACATTACGGTGATAAAAATATTCTCAAAAAATATTATCAGAATATGCGCCGTTATATTGATTACCTTGAGGCTCATTCCGATTACGGTGTTGTCACAAGCGACAAAAAAGGTGAATGGTGCCTCGGTGACTGGTGCGGACCCAACATTCTTTACCCCGACAAAGATATAACATCTCACAATCAGCAGGTTGTTCTTCCTGCGCCGATGGTCAACACATATTTTATGGTTAAATCACTTGTTCAGATGTGTAAAATTGCTTCAATCATCGGCAAGGAAGAAGATATTGCCGAATATGAAGAAAAGATAAAATATCGAAAAGGCGCAATAACCGCAGCCTATTTTAACGCATTTGATGATAATTTTATTATGAATGTTCAGGGTGCTAACGCCTTTGGTGTTGATATAGGTCTCGGCAACGAAAACACCTATAAAAATATGGTCAGCTATTATAAAAAGCTGGGTTGTTATGACACAGGCATTTTTGCCACCGACATTGTTACACGCCTCTTTTTTGAAAAAGGCGACAGCGACCTTGCCGTTTCACTTATGACAAATGACGGCGATCAGGGTTATGAGCATTGGCGTCAGAACGGAGCAACAACTTTTCATGAGTATTGGGACAGTAATCGCAGCCGTTCACACTCTCACCCTATGTTCGGAGCACCTGTTGCATATCTTTTTGAATATCTTCTGGGCATCAGACAAACTGACGACTCTGCAGGTTATAAGTCTGTTGTGATTGCGCCCGAATCAGTTTCACTGTTTAAAAATATGAAAGGCAGTATTATGACCCCTTCGGGTGAAATAGCTGTCAGCTATCAGAATGACTCTCACAAAGTCAGCTTTACAATTACAATTCCCAAAAACACAAAAGCTGTTTTTTGCTTCGGCGATAAAAAAACTGACCTTAAATGCGGCAAAAATCTTGTTGAAGCCACTTTATAATCAGTAACAAGAAAGGTGATCGTTTTGAATAAAAAAATCAATGAAATGTTATCTCAGCGCAATCTTCCTTCGCTGAAGCCTGTTGAAGAAATGGTTGACATTCTTTGCCGTGAAGAATACGGCTACCTCCCCCCTTTGCCTGAAGAAGTAACCTTCAGCTGTGAAGAAGAGGTTGTTCCCAAATTTTGCGCAGGTAAAGCTGTTATCAACAAAGTGACAGCCAACTGCGTTATAAACGGTAAAAATTTTTCGTTTCCGTTTTTTTGCGTTTTGCCGACAAAAGAAGGGAAATATCCGTTTTTTATTCACATAAATTTCCGACCTGATGTGCCTGACCGTTATATGCCCACAGAGGAGCTTGTAGATAACGGTTTTGCCGTGCTCTCTTTTTGTTATGAAGATGTAACAAGTGATAACGGTGACTTCACAAACGGTCTTGCAGGGGTGTTTTTTTCTGATAAAAAGAGAGCAGCTCACGACCCGGGCAAAATCGCTATGTGGGCATGGGCAGCTCAAAGGGTTATGGATTACGCTGAAACACTCCCCTGCCTTGACACTGACACAAGCGTTGTCTGCGGTCATTCCCGTTTAGGCAAAACTGCGCTTTACTGCGCAGCAACCGACACCCGTTTCAAGTTCGCTTATTCCAACAATTCAGGTTGCAGCGGTGACGCTCTCGCAAGAGGAACAAAAGGCGAAACAGTTGAAGATATTGTTTTCAGATTTCCGTTCTGGTTTTGTGAAAATTATAAAAAGTATGTCAGAAATGAGCAGTCTATGCCTTATGATCAACATTATCTTATCGCCTCAATTGCGCCACGCTTTGTAATGGTCGGCAGCGCAGCCGAAGATTGGTGGGCTGATACCGATTCTCAGTTCCTCGCCTGTGCAGCTGCTTCCCCTGCGTTTGATAAAGGTCTTGTCTGCGAAGATAAGCTGCCTGAAGTTGACGATGTTTTAATTGATGGCGATATCGGCTATCACAAACGCCCGGGGCTTCACTATTTCAGCCGACTTGACTGGAACAGACTTATTGCCTTTATAAATAAACACAGATAAAATATTTTATATTCAGTTATATTTTCAGGAGGGATTGTAATGACCTTTGAAATCAGAGGAAATCAATTTATCAAAGACGGTGAACCTATAAAGCTTATTTCAGGTGCCGTTCATTATTTCAGAAATCTGCCTGACACATGGCAGGATATTTTTAAAAAAATGAAAGCTATGGGTCTTAACTGCGTTGAAACTTACTGCGCCTGGAATCAGCACGAAAAACACCCCGGTGAATTTGATTTCACGGGAATTCTTGATATAGCCAAATTTATTGAAACAGCCCGTGATGAAGGTCTTATGGCTATTGTGCGCCCCGGCCCTTATATCTGCGCTGAGTGGGAATTCGGCGGACTCCCCTGGTGGATTCAGGCAGATGAAAACATTGAAATCCGTTGCTCTAATGAAGCTTATATCAAACATTTTGATCAGTATCTCGATCGCCTTTTTGAAGAAATACGCCCTCTGCTTTGCACTAACGGCGGCAATATCATTATGCTTCAATGTGAAAATGAATACGGCTATTACGGTGATGATAAAAAATATCTTCAGTATCTTAAAGAGGGTTATATAAAAAGAGGAATTGACGTTCCCCTTTTCACCTCTGACGGAACAGAAGAAAATCATATTCTTGACGGCAGCATTGACGGATGCCTTTCTACCCTCAACTTCGGCAGCCGTGTTGAAGAAAACTTTGAGGCTCACGATAAGCTTTATCCCGACAGCCCTAAAATGTGTATGGAAATGTGGAACGGCTGGTTTGACGCATGGGGCGATGATAAACATCACACAACCTCAGCTGAAGATTACGCAAAATCTGTTGACGATATGCTCACCCGTGGCAGCGTAAATATGTATATGTTTATCGGCGGAACAAATTTCGGCTTTATGAGCGGAGCAAATCATTATGAAAAATTTGCCCCCGATGTTACAAGCTATGACTACGATGCTCTGCTTTCAGAGTGTGGCGATGTTACACCTAAGTATATGGCAATCCGTGATGTTATCAAAAAGCATATCAATGCCGACCTTCCCGAAGTTCCTGCAAACCGTCCGAAAAAGTCTTATGATAAGACAACGCTCGACCGCAAAGCCGGAATTTTTGATAACCTTGACAATCTTTCTTCACCGGTTCATTCAGATGTGCCTTTATGTATGGAAA
This sequence comes from Acutalibacteraceae bacterium, assembly GCA_045647325.1. Lineage (GTDB taxonomy): Bacteria > Bacillota > Clostridia > Oscillospirales > Acutalibacteraceae > CAG-488. Next base: position 6,432 of record JAZRME010000020.1, read on the forward strand.
AATATTCTCAGGGTTACGGCTATATCGCCTATCGCTCAACCCTCAACCGTGACTATAACGATGTTACCCTTTCATTTGAAAGCCTCGGTGACCGTGCACAGATTTATATCAACAAAAACCTCGTTGACATTATTTATATCAATGATGAAAAGCTTGAAACAAAAATCTCAGCTAAAGCAGGCGATGTGCTCACCGTTCTTTGTGAAAATATGGGCAGAGCTAACTTCGGCAGCAAAATGATGCGCAAAAAAGGAATCGCAGGCAGACTTCTTATTGATGACAAAATTCACTTTGACTGGAATGTTTATACCCTGCCTATGGATAATCTTGATAAGGTGGTTTATTCAGATAATATCCCTGAAGAAAAGAGCGTTTTTTATAACGGCACATTCACCGTTGACGAGGCAGCAGACACCTTTATCAGACTCGACAATTTCACAAAAGGCTTTGTTGTTGTCAACGGCTTTAACCTCGGCAGATATTGGGAAGTCGGTCCTCAGCGCACACTTTATCTTCCTGCATCTCTGCTTAAAAAAGGTAAAAACGATATCACTGTTTTTGAATCTGACGGACTCAAAGGTGAGCCTGTGGTTGAGTTTTGCGACAAACCTGTTCTTGAATAAAATTAAGGAGTTGGTGCTCACCAACTCCTTTTATCATTTTATAACCTTGTTTTTCCATTTTCCGCTGAAGTAAAATACAATTCCGATAAAAAACGGTGTGTAACCTGCAAGAGCATCGCCCAGCCAGAAGCCGATATGAGCCATATTCAAAACAACACCAAATAAAAGCGACAGACCGATTCGCATAATAATTCCGTCAAAAATTGCTGTTGCAAAATTGATTTTGTGAAGTCCGCTGCCGTTGATAAGCGCATTCATCGGTGCCCTGAAAGCGCTGCCGAAAAACATTACTGTCGCTACAGGCAGATATTCTGTCGCCACGGCAAGAACTGATTTGTCTGATGTGAAAAGACCGAAAACCTGCTGGGGGAACAGATAAACAAGCGCTGACATCGTCGCTGAAATACACAGCGCTGACACAAAAATCGTAACCATAATCTTAGGCACTCTTTTAAACTGCTTTGCGCCGATATTCTGACCGACCATAGATGAACCGGCTGTATTGAGCGCATTTGAAAGAAGGTTGCTGATACTGTTAACCTTATTGACAACACCGGCAAAAGCTGAAACAGCCACACCGTAAGAGTTTATCCACGAATTTACAAAAAGCTTTGAAAAATGAATTGATGCGCTCTTGATTGCCATAGGTACACCAAGCTTTATCAATTCCGAAAGCATCGGCTTATCCCAATCAAAGAAAAACTTTATTTTGAAATCAAAACCGAAATCAGCCCTGCGTTTATATAAAAACACGCAACAACTCAAAAAGCTGATAGCCTGACTGATAACTGTGGCAACAGCTGCACCTGCCGAGCCCCAGGACATATATTTTACAAAAATTATGTCAAGAATAATATTCATAACAGCTGCAACGCTGACAAAAACAAACGGGTGTTTTGAGTCGCCCATTCCTCTGAGAACGGCGCTGACCATATTGTAACCATAAATAAACACCATACCTGCCATACAGACAGTTGAATACCCTAACGCCTCTGAAAAAGCTTCTTCAGGTGTATTCATAAAACGAAGAATGGCTTCTCTGAAAATAAAGCAGATGACACTCATTGACACGGCAACAATTGTTAAAAAAGAAAACATTGTTGCAATAAATCTGCCGAGGCGGTCTTTTTTACCGGCGCCAATATACTGTGAAATAATAACCTGCCCTGCGTTTGAAAAGCCCATAGCTATAAATGTCAGAAAACCTGACACATCACCGCCGACGCTGACAGCCGAGAGCCCCGTTTTTCCTAAAATATGGCCGACAACCACCATATCAACCACATTGTAAACAACCTGCAACAGACTCGAAAGAAACAACGGCGTTGCAAAAGTGAAAAGCTGTTTTGTAATATTGCCTTGTGTAAAGTCAGAAATTAAAGATTTATTTTTCATTTTTTGCTCCAAAAAGGTTCTTTTCTGATATAATACCACAAAATTTGCATTTGTGACAAATTTTTTAATAATAAATCTTTTACTTTGCCGATAATTGTGTTATACTTGAATGTGGAGTTTAGTTGAAAGAGGTCTTTATAATGAACAAAATCGGATTTGACAACGATAAATACCTTTCTATGCAATCTGAACAGATTCGAAAGCGTATCGCCCATTTTGGCGGTAAGCTTTATCTTGAATTCGGCGGCAAACTTTTTGATGACTTTCATGCGTCCCGTGTTTTGCCCGGCTTTGAGCCTGACAGCAAAATACGCATGCTTCAGCAGCTTAAGGATGATGTTGAAATTGTTATCACTATAAACTCTGCTGATATTGAAAATAATAAAATCCGTGGCGATCTGGGCATCTCTTATGAAGACGATGTGCTTCGCCTTATGGATATTTTTCGTGAAATGGGTCTTTATGTTGGCAGCGTAGTTTTAACACGCTACAGCGGTCAACCTGCTGTTGACTCATTTATGAAAAGGCTGACAGCTCTTGGTGTGCGCAACTATTGTCATTACCCCATCGCAGGTTATCCGTCAGATGTTCAACACATTGTAAGTGACGAAGGCCTTGGTAAAAATGACTATATCGAAACAACTCATTCATTGGTTGTTCTTACTGCCCCCGGCCCCGGAAGCGGCAAAATGGCAACCTGCCTTAGTCAGCTTTATCACGATTATAAAAGAGGCATCAAATCAGGCTACGCTAAATTTGAAACCTTCCCTATCTGGAATCTTTCATTAAAGCACCCGGTTAACCTCGCTTATGAGGCTGCCACAGCTGACCTTAACGACCTTAATATGATTGACCCATTCCATCTTGATGCTTATGGTGAAACTGCAGTAAACTATAACCGTGATGTTGAAATTTTCCCTGTGCTCAACACTATTTTTCAGCGTATTCAGGGTTCATCACCATATAAATCACCAACAGATATGGGCGTTAATATGGCAGGTAACTGCATTATTGACGATGATGTCTGCTGTGAAGCGTCAAAAATGGAAATTCTGCGCCGTTATTATAACGCTTGTTGTGAGCGTTTAAGCGGCAAGGATGACGGCAACCAGATAACAAAGCTTGAGATTCTTATGAATCAGGCAGGTATCACCGCTGATATTTTCCCCGCCGTTGCTGCCGCTCTTGAAAAAGCCGAGTCAACAACTGCCCCTGCAGGTGCTATTGTTCTCAATGACTCAAGAGTTGTCACAGGCAAAACCTCCGACACTCTCGGCGCTGCTTCAGCGCTTATCCTCAACGCTCTTAAGGCATTAGGCAACATTGATGACCGTCATGACCTGATAGCTGCTGAGGTTCTTGAACCGATTTGTGAACTCAAAACAAATTATCTTAAACACAGAAACCCCAGACTTCACACTGACGAGGTTCTTATTGCGCTGACTATTTCAGCCCTCACCAACCCTATAGCCAAAGCAGCTATGGAGCAGCTCGACAACCTCAAGGGCTGCGACGCTCACTTTTCGGTTATAATCGGTGACGAAGATAAAAAGCTTCTCAAACGCCTCGGTATAAATGTAAGCTGTGAACCCCATTACGAAAACAAGCGCCTTTTCCATAAATAAACTCAGTTGAACAATAATGTTTTATTAAAGCTCCCATGGATAAACTATCCTTATGGGAGCTTCGTTTTTTCAGGAGATGTTTTTATGAGTGATAAAAGTCGTGGGAATTTTTCTTCCCGTTGGGGGTTTGTGCTTTCGTGCATCGGTTCGGCTGTGGGGATGGGCAATATATGGATGTTCCCCACCAGAGTTTCAACCTTTGGCGGTGGTACTTTTCTGATTATATATTTATTTTTTGTTGCACTTATCGCCTCAACGGGAGTTGTTGGTGAAATGAGCTTCGGCAGAGCTATGAGATCAGGACCTGACAGAGCTTTTGAAAAAGCTTGTAAAAACAACGCAGTTATAGGAAAAATTGCAGGAATTATCCCCACATTCAGCTCATTCGCTATGGCATCAGGCTACACCGTGGTTATGGGGTGGATTTTAAAATACACTATCGGTTCTTTCACAGGCGATATCTTTACCCCCGACAGCACAAATGAATTTATCGCTGAGTTTAAAAAAATATCATCTCCGTTGAGCAACAACGCCTTACAGCTTGTCGCTGTTATTATAACTTTTGTCATTCTTTTTTATGGCATAAGCAAAGGTATCGAAAAAGTCAACAAGGTGATGATGCCTTTGTTTTTTATTCTTTTTGCAGGTATGGGTATTTATCTTTTGTTTTTGCCGGGCTCGGCTGACGGATATAAATATATTTTTGCCGTTGATTTTAAATCTTTTAAAAACCCTGAAATATGGGTGTATGCCCTCGGTCAGGCTTTTTTCTCTTTATCGGTTGCAGGTAACGGCACATTGATTTACGGCTCATATCTTTCAGATAAAGAAGATATTCCGAAATCAGCCGGAAATGTTGCTTTTTTTGACACTTTAGCTGCCGTTCTCGCCGGTTGTGTAATCATTCCTGCGATGGCAACATCAGGCTCACGCCTTGATTCCGGCGGACCGGGGCTGATGTTTGTTTATCTGCCTGAATTATTTAAAAATATGCCGGGAGGTCAGGTAATATGCTGCGTGTTTTTTACAGCTGTTTTGTTTGCAGGGCTGACATCTCTTATTAACCTTTATGAAACACCTGTTGCCACTCTTTGTCAAAGACTTCAGCTTAAAAGAAAAACTGTTTGCATCCTTGTCGCCTCAGCAGGTTTTATAACCTCGATACTGATTCAGGGTGTTGTTTCTCAATGGATGGATATTCTCTCAATATATCTCTGCCCTTTGGGTGCAGGTCTTGCAGGAATTATGTTTTTTTGGGTGTCGGAAAAAAATTTTGTAAAAAGCCAGGTTAATAAAGGCAGAAAAAAGCCTTTGGGTAAATGGTTTTTTCCTGTCGGAAAATATATTTTTTGTCCGCTGTGCTTCATCGTTCTTATTGTAGGAGCATTGGTTGGCGGAATAGGATAAAAAACAAACCCTCCGATAATGCCGACGCATATCGGAGAGTTTTAATTTTAATCTTTATCTCTGTCACGGTTAAAAAGCTTTCGTTCTTCCGGCTCTTCCTCTTCTTTAGGTGAAATTTCAACACGGACTTTTTCAATTCGTCTTTCATCAACGTCAAGAACGGTGAACTTGAGGTTTTCATAAATGACCTCATAAATCTCACCCTTCTGAGGAAGGAAACCGAGATTTTTAATGATGAAACCTGCAAGGGTGTCATAACTGCCCTGAGGGATTTCAACCCCTGTCAGCTCCTCAACCTCTTCAAGGTTTGTTACGCCGTCAATGGTGAATGTTGTTTCATCAATTTTTGAAATCTCTTCATCCTCATCATCGTATTCATCCTGAATATTACCGACTATGGCCTCAATAATATCTTCAAGGGTGACGATACCTGCCGTGCCGCCGTATTCATCAACAACAACGGCCATCTGGGTGCGTTTTTCGGTCATTTCTTTAAACAAATCACCGCACACCTTGCTCTCAGGAACGTAAAGAGGTTTTCTCATAAAGTCACGCAGGGTTTTGTCGGGAAGCTCTTTACCCACAAATTCAAGCAAATCCTTGATATAAACAATTCCGATAATATTATCCTGGTCATCCTCATAAACGGGAATTCTCGAATATCCGTTTTCTACAGAAACATCAAGAACATCCTGAAGAGAGTCATTGACCTCAACAGCAACCATATCGGTTCGGTGAGTCATAGTGTCACCTGCGTCAAGATCGTCAAACTCAAAGATGTTGTTGATCATCTCTTTCTGAACATCTTCAATAACGCCTTTTTCACCGCCCACGTCAACCATCATTCTGATTTCTTCTTCTGTCACGGTTTCTTCATCAGCGTGGGGATTAAAACCGAGCAGACGAACAACAGCATTTGTTGAAACGGCAAGAACTTTAACAAGCGGACTGAAAATTTTTGAAAAGAATAACAGAACACCGACAATTTTAAATGAAATTTTTTCTGAAGCCTGCATCGCAATTTTTTTGGGTACAAGCTCACCCAACACAAGTGAAAAATATGAAGTGATAATTGTGATAATAACAATGCTCACGCCACTGATGATTTTTTCGGGAAGTGTGGGCCACTCTGTCATAACCTTCTGAGTGAGAATCTCAGCGAAGGTTGTCGAAGCTGAAGCTGATGTTAAAAATCCGGCAAGAGTTACACCAATCTGAATCATTGAGAGAAATCTTGATGAATTTTCAGTAAGCTTTGCGATTTTTTTGGCTTTTTTGTTGCCGTCTTCTGCCATTTTTTCAATCTTATTATCATTGAGTGAAATTATGGCAAGCTCGCTCATAGCGAAAAATGCGTTTACAAGAATAAGGATAAATAATAAAACTATCTTTAATATCAGACTTCCGGGGTCATCCATACAGGACTTGCTCCTTTCAAAATTGAAATAAATTTTTTATTTTATCATGCCATGGTATCTTGCCATCCAATAAGGATGCATAAATCCGATAGGCTCTTCGAGCTCCATGCCCTTGCTGCTGACAACGCCGGGGAACATAGGTCTTGAGTTGGGGTTAAGGTCAGAGCTCATATTAAGAAGCTCTTCACAACCGCAGTCACAGACAAAACGGTTGCCGTCATTGTGACAAAGGCGACGCTCGTGGGGTTCAAGGGGCTCATAAAGCTGAGGAACAAGACCCATTTCTACCGGGCGCATATCCCAATCGAGATCGTCACGGTGACTATTGTAAACCTCCCATGAGATTGTGTCAAGAGGATAGTCAACAAGCTCGTCAATAATCACATCAAGATCACAGCCTTCATTTGTGAGAGAACCGTAAACAACATTAAACAGCGCATTTTTTTCAATTCTTTCATCTTTCCAATGGTGAGTAAGACCCATTGTGATAAGAGAGCGCACTGAAGGGTCATCAACATAACGCAAAAGAGGAACAATCGCCGAGAAACCAAGCTGGTCATCAATATGAAGAATGTGGTTATCGGGAATTCTGTATTGCATCACATTCATACCGTAATGATAATTTGAAAGCAAATCATCAAAAACAGCTGCATACTTTTTATCACCGGTGATATGCTCAGCGGTCTTGAGGAAAGAAAGAATTTCAAGAGAGTTTATTCCTCTTTCATAAATCCACTTGTGGTTAGAGTTAAGGTCATCGGGGTTCCAGTTTGCCCAGGTTGTAGGCTTGCCGTCAATGTCAACAAGATGGAAATCGTTTTCGATGATATGATCCATAATCTTGCGCACAACTTCTGCGATTTCTTTTTTCTCTTCATCGTTAGCGCAAAGGTCAAAATAGTTTGCATAAGTGTAAAAATGACCTGTCATTTCGTCTGATGATGTTTCGCCCAACCATTCGATTTCACCGTCATTGACAACTGTCCATTCATCAATGTTGCCTGCCTGCTGAAAACCGGGCTCATCTTTATATCTTAATGCTCTGGCTGTGAAACCTTCTTTGCCTGTGATTTTAGTGAGCTTGATCATCGCCTTGAGCGAACGTCTGGCAAGCTCCAGCACCTTTTCATCTTTTGTTACGGCATATTCATAGCAAAGACCTGAAACATAAAGACCTGTCCAGAGTCCGTCATTGTCGCTGACCTCAATATGGCCTTCGTTTTCATCAAGAACACCACAACGGGTGAGATATCTTTTACGGCAGTATCCGTCTTTGCGGATATTGTATTTTTCTGTCATTTCACGGAAATAAACAGCCTTCTCTTCAAGAGTCATTGTTTTCTTTTCAATGATGCTTAAGCCGCCTTTTGTTGCCACACAGATCATTTTGCCGTCTTTTGAAACAGCAACATCTGTTGCATAAGGATGAGGAAGCCAACGCTTGTAGCCGTAATATGTAAGCACACCGTTATGCTGATAAATAAGACCTGTAGTGGTGGCATAATATCTGTTGCCCTCTTCATCGGTAGCCATACCTGTGATTGAGGCTGACGGAAGACCGAGAGTGTTGGCTGAATCAAGCCAATAACCTTTGTCGTCATAAACGCAGACACCTTTGTCTGTGCCTATCCATACATTACCGGCAGCGTCATATTCAACGCAGGTAACATAGTCACTTGAAAGGCCTGTAAGATTTTCCATAAGCTCTGACCAATGCCAACGCTTACCTGCAAGAGCGTGGAGACCGCCGCCGAGAGTGCCGACATAAACACGGTTGTCTTTAAGCACGGCAAGGCTTGTTCCATCACCGGGAACACCGATTTTAAGGTCATAATCTGCTGCTCCCTTTGGTTTTCTGTAAAGTATTGTTTTGGTCAGGACCCAAACTGTTCCGTCAAGGTCAACCTTCATATCTTTGATATCTGCGCTGAACTGCTCTTTTTTAACAATCTTTTTACCGTTATATTCAATAAGGCAAGAACCTGCTCCGATAAAAAGATGGTTGTTTTCAGCGCAATAAATCATACCGATTTCAACTTCGCCGACGCCCAGATTAACATCAGTGAAGCTGCCGTTTTCAAAGCGCGAAAGACCTTTATTTGTGCCCACATAAAGCACACCTTTATTATCAAAAACAAGTGATGTTGCAATATCAGACGGTAAACCCTGCTCTGTTGTATAAACCTTTCTTGAAAACTGATCAAAAGGTGCAACAGTTACGCATCTTTTATATTTGTTCATTTGTTTTACTGTTCCTTCCTTTTAAATATATTGAGTGTATTATATAGTTTTTAAACATCAGTGTCAATCATACAGATAATCTTCAACATTGAAGTCTGCATCAAAATCATCAGCAGAAACATATCCGTCATCTTTTTCACCGGGGATAAATGGGATCTGCGCAGTCACCTCAACCTTTTTAGCCTGAGACCAGAGTGACGGGGTTACTCTGATTTCATAACCGCAGCCACCGGGTACTGTCCATTCGTGCATCGGAGCTTCAGGCAAACCAAAAAATGAAAGCAGAGCGCTCAGCACACCGGAATGTGTTACCACAGCGCACTTACGGGTGCCTGTTTTAAGAAGTCCGTCAACAATTTTAACAAAAGTTTCGGCAATTCTTTTAGCAAACTCTTCGTTGCTCTCACCAAAAGGAGGGGCAACGCCCTGTTTACCGGCAATCCAGTCAGGGAAGACCGGATGATTTTCAAGCTCGGCAGCCGTTTTATCTTCAAACTCACCAAAATTGCATTCAATAAGGCCCTCAAGCTCAATGGGGGCAACTCCGGGGAAAATAAGCTTTGAAGTTTCAAGGCATCTTTTTAACGGGCTTGAAAAAACAACGGGAATGTCAGGATAATCATAATCTTTTTTCATCCGTTCAATCTGAGCGATACCCTCCTGCGAGAGAGACTCATCAGTGTGACCTATATATTTGCCCTGAGTGTTGCCGTCGGTCAGACCGTGACGGATAATGTATATGTAATAGGATTTCATATTAACCTCCAAAACGGAAGACAAAAGCCTTCCGTTTTATTGCGCTGATAATTTAATTAGTCTTTGAGCATTGCTTTATACATTCTGATATATTCATTAGCTGAACGGCCCCAGCTGAAATCGCTTTCAAGAGCACGTTGAACAAGCATTTTCCATCCGTCTTTGTTGGCGTAGCCTTCAAGAGCACGGCGGATTGTATAAAGCATTTCGTGAGCGTTGTAATTAGCAAAAGTGAATCCGTTACCCTCACCGTCGCCACTGTCTTTGATTGAGTCACGAAGACCGCCTGTTTCTCTGACAACGGGAACTGTGCCGTATCTTAAAGCAACCATCTGTGAAAGACCGCAAGGTTCACTCTTTGAGGGCATAAGGAAAATATCACTACCTGCATAAATCTTCTGAGCAAGGTCGGGCACAAAGCCGATCCACAAACCTACCTTGCCTGAATGACGGGCAGCAAGATCTTTGAAAAAGCTCTCATACTGCCAATCACCTGAGCCGAGAATCACAAGCTGAACATCACTTGTTGAAAGAAGCTCATCGGCAACAGCCTTAACAAGGTCGAGACCTTTGTGA
>JAZRME010000021.1:0-4394 GCA_045647325.1 Acutalibacteraceae bacterium
ATAAGTATGCACGTCCCGAAGATGTTCCTGAGCGTACGATGTTTGTTATCACTACAGACGGAATGGAAAACGCAAGTCACAGATACACCGCTGAACGCGTTAAGGAAATGATTGAGCGTCAGAAGGAAAGATATGGCTGGGAATTTCTTTTTATCGGCGCAAATATTGACGCTGTTAAAACGGCCTGCGTCTATGGTATTGACGAAGACCGTGCCGTTAACTACAACGCTGACTCACAAGGCACCCATATTCTTTATGAATCAATTTCAGAAACAGTGAGCAACATCCGTCACGCAAGACCAATCTGTGACAATTGGAGTGAAAAAATCAACGCTGATTTTCAGAAAAGAGGCAAAAGGAATAAATAATTTCACGCAAAGTCCGTTATATCGTACTGACCCGAACAATCTTCACTTCCATTATGCTGAATTTTTGTTATAATAAAAACAGGAGGCGATCTTATGGATTGGAATAATGACGGCAAAATAAACTCTCATGATTACGCTCTTTATAAAACAGTGATCAGCTCAGGCAACGAACCGATACACAGCAACAAAACAACACCTACCAATCATTCCGGAAGCAATTTCGGTTGGCTGAAATGGGTAATCGGGGGAATTATACTATACATTTTGTTGAAGTAATGGGGCGTTGTCTGACAATCAAAGTGCCTGTAAAGACAGAAATTTTACCTGTCTTTGCAGGTTTTTTAACTTTTTACTGTCATTTATTACACAAATATGCAGTAATTTTTGTTTAAAAAATAGAAAATGAAAAACTTCTTCCAAAGTGATTAAAATAGTGCTAAAATGTTATTGACTATTTTTTCAGTCAGGAGGATAAAAATGAAAAAAATTATTGCTATTATTCTTGCAATTGCACTCCTTGTGCCAATTGCAGCAATTCCTTCAACTGCAGCTGAACAGCCTGTAGTTAGAGAAGCAAACAGCATGGAAAGTGCATTTGCTGAAGGAACAGACAGCCTTGTTGTTTTTGTAACAGGTATCGGTCAGAGCTACTCTTATCTTTTTGATGAGAGCTACACACAGGAAGGTGCTTTTGAAAACGGCACTCTTCAGGATTTTGAAAATTACGCTCCCCTCATCGCTGAATGGAAATATGATTCAAGATGGAATCTTTTCAACAGCTTTGATGAAGCCTTTTCTGACACAGAAACAATCTTAACTCTTGTAAGTGTTGTTTTTGAACTTCTCTTCTCATCAGTTCTCAGATGGAACATCATTGATCAGGATAAGGTTGACAGCGTTGTAAAAGCTCTTTTCCACTTCAACCTCGTTGACGAAAACGGAAACGCTGACCCAAGAGTTGTTACACCCAGATATGCAATGCCTGTTTCAGAGTTCCCCGGCGCAATCAACGAACAGGGCGAATATGAAAGCGAAGCTAAAAACCGTTTCTACTCATCTATCCCCTGCAAAGATATTGCACGTGCAAAATTCGGTGAAAACTTTGAAGATTATCTTTATGTTTTCAACTACAGCGCATTCTCTTACACATCAAAGAACGTTGAAGCTCTTCATGAATTTGTTGAAACAATTATTGCAAACAACAAAGTCGGCGCAAAAGATATCGTTCTTGTGCCTATGAGCATGGGCGCTTCAGTTGTTACAGCTTATATGGATAAATATCCCACCGTTGCTGAAAACCACATCAGAAGAGTTGTAAGCATCGTTGGTGCATGGGACGGCAGCGACGTTGTTGCAGATCTTCTTATGCGCAGATATTGCGATAATTCAGCTGACCTTTTCTATAACGGTCTTCTTTCTGATCTTATCGGTGAACCCTGGGGATATGTTGTTAACATCGCTCTCCGTCTTTTCCCCAAACCCATTTTGAGAAACTTTGTTGATATGGCTCTCGGCGCAATCGCAACTGAGCTTTTCTGCGCAACACCTTCTCTTTGCAACCTTATTCCTATGGATCAGTATGAAGAGGTTTCAACCCTTATCAAATCTCCTGTTGTTAAGGCTGAGGCTGATGCATTCCAGCTTGCAAAGAGCCGCCTTGACACAACAATGTCAAACCTTGAAAAAGAAGGCGTAACATTCTCATTCATTTCAGGTTACGGTCTCCCCTTCGGCGCTATCACTTCTGACTATTCAGCTTTTGGTTTTATGGCAAGCGCCTCCACAACCAACTCTGATGAAATTATCAATATCGATTCAACTGCACCCGGCACATCATTCGTTGCCCCCAGCGAACAGTTTGAAGACACCACCGGCAGAGAGCTTTCTCCCGACGGAACAATCGATATTTCTACAACTCTTCGCAAAGAGTCTTCATGGTTCTTCTATAAACAGAAGCACGAGCTTGAATATAACAACACAGCTATCGCACTTGCACTTGAACTTGCAACAGGTAACGTTAAAACAATCGCTGATTGTGACAACCCTGAAGAAGATGAATATTACTTCCCGCAGTTTAACAAAGCAAGAAACCTCAAGAGCTATCAGAGAAGCTATCTCTATGACCTTGAAAGATACTGCGAAGAAACCGGTTATGTTCTTACAGCTGAGCAGGAAGCAATTCTTGCAAAAGCTGAAGCAATGGCAAAGAACACTGTAAACGATCCCGAAAATGACGATGCAATTCTTGCAGAAGTTCATGCAATGCTTGTTGACATCGGTGTTTATGAGCCTGAAGAAGAGCCCGATTTCTTTGAAGAAGCTCTTAACAAAATCCTTAAAGGCGCAAACGATATTACATACAAAATCTTTGGAGCAAAAGGATTCTTTGACTTCTTTGTAAAATAAAATCACATAATACCAACAACGCCTATGAAATTAACACTAACTTCATAGGCGTTTTTTATAATAATATAATTTGTGCATCCGGGTCCCTTTTTCAGGACACACAATAGATAAATTGTATTGTAAAGCCGGTTGCTTTGTGATATTATGAATTTGAGGTTAATAAATTTTTGATAAAAATTAACCTTATCGATATCAATAAATCAACTGCAATCCAACCAAACAAGAGGAAGTTCAGTAAGTTTATGAAAAAAACACCGGTAATTTTGCATAGTGATCTAAACAGCTTTTATGCTTCGGTTGAAATTATGCTTAACCCTGAGTTAAGGAGTAAGCCTGTTGCCGTTTGCGGCAGCACCGAAAGCCGTCACGGAATAGTTCTGGCTAAGAGCGAACTTGCCAAAAAGTGCGGAGTTAAAACAGCTATGGTCAATTGGGAAGCAAAGCGCCTTTGCCCCGATCTGATTATGGTTGAGCCCCATTTTGACCAATATATGAAATATTCAAAACTTGCGCGTGAGATTTATTGTCGATACACCGATCTTGTTGAACCTTTTGGTATGGATGAATGTTGGCTTGATGTAACCGACAGCGGTATGCTTTTTGGTTCTGGGGCAGATATTGCTCAACGAATCCGCCGTGAAATGAAAGAGGAATTAGGGCTCACCGTAAGTGTTGGTGTTTCTTTTAACAAAATTTTTGCAAAGCTTGGTTCAGATATGAAAAAGCCCGATGCTGTAACTGAAATCAGCATTGACGATTACAAACAAAAAGTCTGGTCCCTGCCTGTTAACGAATTGCTTTATGTCGGTAATTCAACAAATCAGAAACTTAAGTTTTATGGGGTTAACACTATCGGTCAGTTAGCGCAGACAAGCCCCGAACTTTTAAAAAGCTGGTTCGGGGTCAAGGGTGAGCAGCTGTGGCATTTCGCCAACGGAACAGACACATCAAAAGTAATGCACAAAGATTATAAATCTGAAGTGAAGTCAATCGGTCACGGAATAACCTGCAAAGCAGATCTGACAAGTGAAAAAGAAGTGTGGCTTGTGATGCTTGAAATGAGCCAGGATATCGGCCATAAGCTCAAAACTCACAATCTTTCAGCCTGCGGGGTGCAGATTTCAATCAAAGATAATAATTTAATGACCAAACAATATCAATGCAAAACACCGTTTCCGACCCAAAGCGCCGATATAATCGCCCGAACAGGCAGAAAACTGTTTAACGAAAATCTGCCTTCAAAAATTCAGGTCAGAGCAGTAACCGTGAGAGCTATTGACCTGCATTCGGCAGACGATATTTTTCAGATGGATATGTTTAACGACGCTAAAAAAATTAAAAAGATAGAAAAGCTCGATAATGCCGTTGAGGTGTTGCGTCAGCGCTTCGGCAACAAGGCTGTTCACTCCGCCGCATTGTTAGAAGAAGTGAAAGCCCCCATGAATGAAACCAATGATATTACGCTTCCGGGTCAGATGTATAAATAAAACCAAAAATCCCTTGACAAATCATCAACAATAAGATATAATATCACCCGTTGTGAATAAGCAATTCGGGGTGTAGCGCAGTTGGTAGCGCAACTCTTTGGGCATAAAACACGAGCGCATCCGGTGGATGAAA
>JAZRME010000022.1:0-2556 GCA_045647325.1 Acutalibacteraceae bacterium
TGGTCATGGTTGTCAAGATAAAGTGAGTTCCATGCTTTGCCGTAAAGGGCATACTGCCATGTTGAGAAAGCTTTTTTGAGTTTTCTCAGAGAGAAAGGAACATGAACCCATTCAGTCATAAAGCAATCAGCCTCATGATGCTGGAAGTGGAACATCATGCTCATAACCTGATTTTCGCCTTCTTCGATATAAGGCAAAGCGTTTTTAAGTGTCATCATGGGGCTTTCGCCAACTGTGAAGCAATCATAATGATCAAGAACCTCTGACTGGAACTCTTTGAGATATTTGTGAGCGTTGGGGCCGTTTTTGTAATGCTCAATACCACAAGCAACAGGAATCGGGAAACCGTTAGGCATATTTTCGGGCTTTGAAATGAATGTGATAACGTCTTCACGGAATCCGTCAACGCCCATATCAAGCCAGAAACGCATAATGCTCTTAACTTCTTCACGAACTTTGGGGTTATCCATATTAAGGTCAGGCTGACCTTTTGCGAAAACATGTAGATAATATTTATCTAAGTTTTTATTATATTCCCAAGCGCCGCCTTCAAATGTTGAGAGCCAGTTGTTGGGGGGCTTTTTAGCGCTCTTACCTTTACGCCAATGATAATATGAGTGATAGGGGTTATCTTCACCTTTAAGACTTTCTTTAAACCAATAATGCTCGTCAGATGTGTGGTTAACAACAAGGTCCATAAGAACTTTCATTCCACGCTCGTGAGCGCCGTCAAGAACCATTTTGAAGTCTTCCATTGTGCCGTATTCAGGGTTGATAGCTTTATAGTCAGCAATATCATAACCGTAGTCAGCATTAGGTGAAGGATAAAGAGGAGAAAACCAGATAACATCAACACCTAAATCTTTAAGATAGTCGAGTTTTGAATATACACCCATAAGGTCGCCGATTCCGTCACCGTTGCTGTCGCAGAAGCTACGGGGCCAGATCTGATAAACGGTATATTCTTTGTAAGGTCTTTTAGTAACATTTGCCATAAAACAAACTCCTTTTCATTATACTACTCGTAAATTTTAACATAAAAAATCATAAAAAACAACACTCTTTTATGCTTTTTATTGTAAAAAATAATAATATATGATATACTTTATCAGCAAAATATAAGTCAGGTGATTATTTATGAAAATTGTTATACTCGATTCCTTCACTACCAACCCGGGCGATCTGAGCTGGAAAGAGTTTGAATCTTTAGGTGATTTTACTGCTTACGATTACACCCCTGCCGAGCTCACTGTTGAAAGAGCCAAAGATGCCGATATTGTCATCACAAACAAAACTGTTCTGCCCCGACAGGTGCTTGAGCAGCTACCCAAATGCAAATATATCGGTCTTTTAAGCACAGGATTTAATGTAGTTGACCTTGATTATGTAAAAGAGCACAACATCCCTGTCTGTAATGTGCCCACATATTCAACCCAAGCGGTCGCGCAGCTCACTTTTGCGCTGATTACAGAGATTTATAACAGCGTTGCCCTTCACAACAAAGCTGTTCACGACGGTGAATGGACCGCCTGCCGTGATTTTTGTTTCTGGAAAGCTCCGCTTATCAACCTGCAAGGCAAAACAATAGGTCTTATCGGCTACGGAAAAATCGGCTCCGCTGTAGCCAAAATTGCTGATGCTTATGAGATGAACATTCTTTGTTATGTTCCGAGCAAAAAACCTCAGCCTGATTTTTCAAATTTCAGATTTGTTGAACTTGATGAGTTACTTGAAAAATCTGATATTGTTTCACTTCACTGCCCTCTCACCCCTCAGACTGAAAAAATGGTGAACGCTGATTTTCTTTTAAAAATGAAAAGCTCTGCTATTTTAATCAACACCTCCCGTGGCGCATCTGTTGACGAAACTGCTCTTGCCGAAGCATTGATAAACAAAAAAATTTATGCTGCAGGGGTTGACGTTCTTTCAACAGAACCTCCCAAAGCAGACAACCCTCTTTTAAAATGCGATAATTGTATTATCACCCCGCATATAGCGTGGGCAGGGCTCGAAACAAGACAGCGACTTGTTAAAATTGTTTATGACAATCTCAAATCGTTTCTTGACGGAAAAATTCAGAATAATGTATATTAACAAACCGGCTGATTTCTTCAAAGAAAGCAGCCTCTTTTTATGACAGATTTTCAAAATTGTGTTTTATTTTAGCTTGAAAACAATTTTCTGTTATGGTAAAATTTCAGTGTATGTTTTTGCATAACTCCATTTGTAAAAGAAAGGGACTTATATGAAAAAAGTCAAAAAGATTTTTGCAGTTGTTCTTGCACTTGTTCTTATTTTGTGTATAGCGCAACCTGCAGCAACAGCCATTGAAAAAGGCGCAGTAACGGGCAGCCTTAACCTTACTGTTGTGTCTGATATTCATCTTTATATTGAAGAAATGATGGGTAACAAAGGCGAACAGTGGATGACAGACAGCCGTAACCACGGTAAGCTTTATAACGAAGCAGAAACACTTCTTGCCACTGCATTGCGCACAATCGGTGAGCAGGCAAAGGAAACAGGCACAGAATACGTACAAGTCGGAGGCCAAGCGGT
>JAZRME010000023.1:0-3348 GCA_045647325.1 Acutalibacteraceae bacterium
GTAGGTCTGCTTATCGCTGCCCGTATTTCTTGACGTACCCGAAAGGCGGTTTTCGGTAACTATGGCAATATCCTGTACCCCTTCGCGGCAAAGCCAGTCAGCCGCACTGTAAGCGGCGGCACCGCTGCCGATTATAAGGCATTTATATATTTTACTCATAAGCGCCTCACATTAAATCCACCGTCACAATCAATTACCGTACCGGTGCAAAAATCAAAATTGCCTTCAGCTACGCTGACAATGCACTTTGCCACATCTTCAGGTTTACCCATTCTTTTTACAGGTGTTATGCCCTGAGCGATAAGCTTATCATATTTTTCTTTAACTTTGCTTGTCATATCGGTTTCAATAATACCGGGTCTGATTTCAATAACAGTTACCCCATACTCTGCAAGTCTTGAAGCAAAAAGTTTGGTAATCATGGAAATACCTGCTTTAGAAATACAGTATTCTCCCCTGTTTACCGAAGCCGTATAAGCTGACATTGATGATATATTTACAATTCTGGATTGTTTGTTTTTTATGAGTAACGGTGCGAGTTGCTGAGTAACAAAAAATGTTCCTTTAAGATTTATATCTGTAAGATAATCAAAATCATCGGGTGTGATTTCAAGAATATCTTTTCTCTCTCTCGGAGCAACACCGGCATTATTAACAAGCAAATCAATTTTATCAAAATTCTTTTCTAAAAAAGAGAACAGATCTGTTCTGCTTTCGGGGTCAGAAATATCGCATGAGACAAAATAAAATTTGCCGCAATATTGATTTTTAAGTTGAGAAATTTCATCAGTTTCGCTTCTTGATGTAGCCACAACCGTAAAATTCTTTTTTAACAAGCCTTCAACAATGGCTTTTCCGATTCCCCGACTACCGCCTGTAACAACTGCAACCATAAAAATTCTCCTTACTTTTTCATCACAAACTCTTTATAAAAAGGCATATAACATTCACTGTCTCTTATAACGCAACCTGAAACCGTTCCGGCTCTCATCAGTTCGGAACATTTGCTGCACTTAATACATACCTTGGACTTATCAAGACATCCGTTATCAAGATAATCTTTATAAAATGTCGGATATGCAAAAGTCATTCTTCCGAAACCTGCAAAATCACCTACGCCTTCACTAATAAGCTTATCGGCATAGCTGACAGAATTTTCACCTTCATAAGACAGCGCAGAAACAACAAATTTCATATCAGGAAACGCAGATGTAATTTCTTTTGTCACATCATAAACACGTTTCATTCCTATGTTACCGTCTTCAGGAGCATTGGCAACAAAAGGTCTGTTGATATGAGGAATAAGATACGGATTGCCGATAGTTATATTCACAAGCTCGATGTCTTTTTCATAAAGCTTTCTGATAATCATTTTTGTTTCTGTCAGGTCTATTTCACCTGTTTCATTCACGCCAAAGCCGTAACCATAAGCAAAACAATCACAAGCATTAAGTCTTGTAGTAACAAAAGCTTTATCTCCGACTGCTTTTTTGACTGCATCAATACATTCAAAATAAAGTCTTGTTCTGTTTTCAAAGCTGCTGCCGTAATCACCGCAACGATTATAAGCGCTGAGGAACTCATTAAAAAGATAACCGTGACAGCATTTAACATCGATACCGTCAAAACCTGCCTCAATGGCAAGTGCAGCAGCTTCTGAATACATATGGGGAATTGTTTTAAGATAATCGTCAGTGGCTACCTTAAAAGGTTGGCTTTCTTTATTTTTTTCCCAAAGTTCATTACGATAAGCAACTATCGGTTCGGGAGTTCCGTTAGGTTTACTGTATCTTCCGCTGTGAGTGAGCTGAACAATAACAACCGGCTCAAACCCGTGAAGCTCTTTTGATCTTGATTTAATTTCGCTGACCATAGTTTTAAAGCTATCTACAGTATTGTTATTTATATAAAGCTGTCGTGGGTTAGCTCTGCCCTCATTACATACAGCAGTTGCCTCAAACCAGATTATACCGGGAGCACCCTCAGCAAAGCGAAGATATCTGCGCCTGGTGAGAGTATCAACTGCCCCGTCAGGAGTACCGTCGCACCCTTCCATCGGCTGAAAAAGAACTCTGTTTTTTATTGTTTTGCCATATATTTCTATCGGGGTTGAGATTATATCTTTCATCATTTCATCCTTCTTTTTGCTGCTTTTATGGTGACATTTTTAAGTCTTTATTATGAAATTTTTACTTTGAATATCGCTTTATTTAACGAAACATAAAGATCACCAAAAAACAGACAACTGAAATCATTAACTGTTATTTCTTCAGGAGGAACAACAGGATAGGCTGCATCGTAAGAATCAAGAATATGTTTTGAGTTAACCATATTAAAAATATAATTTACGCCGCCTCTGTGAACATAAAAACCGTCTATTACTATTTTTTGAGGAAGATAGCAGGTGTAACCGAAATCATGGTCTTCTGTATTTTCAGCGTTTATAATGTGACTCGACACACCGGTCGGATAAAATTTACAGTTTCTGATAATCAGTTCACCGTTCCATGTTGAACCGTAGTCAGAACGCAGATCCACAAAACTGCCTGACAAAACTGTTGTATTCTCTATCAAAGCTGTTCCCATACCGATTAATTTAATTCCGTGATGACCGAGAACAGAATTTTTAACAGTAGCATTAAGGACACCCTGATGAGCATCAAATCTTGAAAGCGCACAACCGTCAAACACGAGGTTTTTGCAATAGTTAGTACCTGCGATTCCCCAATAATCACCGTCGGTTATATCGTTTGTCTGTTTGCAATTAATGAATTTTGCATTAACTGATGTCGCAGCGCCGATATCGTAAGTGCCCATTGTAACTGAAGTTCCTGCGGAGCCGATTGTTGTGTATTTTTTATGGCCGGTGAAAGTACAGTTTTTAACAGTTACATCAGCACATATTGAAAGACTTACAAAAGCTGAATAAGGCGAACCTGTTTCACCTTCGTTAATAACATCATGATATAAACCGTCAATAACTGTGTTTGAGCGTCTGACCTGAATACCTCTTGAATAGTAGTTATATTCAGATGAGGCGTTGTTAGCTATAGTTGTAAAGAAACCACCTTTTACTGTCAAAGTTTCTGTATCAACAGGATAAGCAACAGCAGATGTGATTGCATCAAAATCCCAGATAAGAGGTGTTTCAGGTGAAATATCACCATTTTTGTCAACAAAAATTACATCAGTCTGATTGCTGCCTGAATTCTGATTAGCACCCTTACGGATATATCTTTTCACATTGGAATCAGACAAAACAACAAGACTTTCGCTTTCAAGAGAAGTACCTATTCCGGTGGCATCTATATTAAGAGGTGAAACTTTATCTGTTATATTTATTCCGCC
>JAZRME010000024.1:0-6160 GCA_045647325.1 Acutalibacteraceae bacterium
CCAAGGTTAGAAATAGCCTTGGTTTTTTGCTTGTTAGGGGTAGTTGAGAATTTAGGTGGAATATGGTATTATACTACTATAAAAATATGGGAGTTGAATATTTATGAATTTGCCATATGAACCCAAAGTTGGAACAATAGACTATGAAATAATTGAAATTCTAAAAACATTATGTCCGGATTTTGCGCCGTACAACTATTTGAAAAAATTCGACTTATATAAAGGCTCTTTATTTGGTGGTACTAATATTTATTTTAAAAATGGTGTAAATGGAACGAAAGGTATGGTTGCGAGTAAAACGAACATTAAATTATATGGATTAGATAAATATCCTTATAATTTTCAAACAGGTGCATCTCATAACGGAAAAACCGAATATGGTTGGTCGGGCCAAGTTCTTTTAAATCTATTAAGATATTTAAAAGAGATAAAAGATACACAAGATGCCAAAGCAAAGAAAACTTTGCATAAATATTTTTATATTTTTCAGTCTTTTGTTGAAATGTATAGTGGTAGCCGTTTCAATGGATTTGAGAGCAATTACTTTTTAGAAAGAGAAGAAGGATATAAATCCAAAGTATTTGCTGAAGCACAAAAATGCTTAAATCTGTCTTCTTGGAATAAAGAATCAATTGGAGCAGGTTATATTTCTGAATGTTTCAAAAATGCATACAAGAAAAAAGGAAACCTGATTTATTATCAGGATGGTGGCAAAACAGAAAAGAAAATAAATGAGAATATCAAAGAAGCCGAAGCAGTATTATATGATATTTATTTAGGTGATAATGATGCTATAGCATTTGAAAAAGCAGTTAACTTTTTTGGTGGAAAATATGATTTAATTGCCTATATATTTTTCATAAAAAATAAAGATGCATATTTACCTATAGCTCCACAGCGTTTTGAAGATGCATTTAAAACATTAGGGATTGATATTAAATTACAATATAATTGCTCTTGGAAGAGTTACTCTGATTACCTTTCAATCATCAGCAAAATTAAAGAGGAATTTGAAAACTATTTCTCATTAGAAATCAGTCTTTTAGATGCACATTCTTTCGTGTGGATGCTTAATGAAGCAAAAAAGCATCATATAACAAAGGAAGTTTGGCTTGCAATCTTACAAAATGACTCTCTTTTAAAACAAAATGACATAGATATTTTAAAAAGTTTTTATAATGCTCCGAATCATACTTCCACATGTTCGGAAATGGAAGAAAAAACAGGAATTCCTGTTGCAGTATATAATTTGGCTGTAGGTAAGGCTGGAAACAGAATTGCTAAACATTTGAATTTTAAAACTAATTATAGAGAGAACGGTAAAACTCGTGGTTGGAGTGTTTTGTTTAGAGGACAATACCTACAAGACAATCATTTTGAATGGGAGATAAAGCCTGAATTAGCAGAGGCTCTTGAACAGTTATACCCTGATTTGTTGCTGAATCAAGGTAATATTGAACGCATAACAAAAAATACAGATATTATAGTTAACGAGTACGAGGCTGATAACGAAATAGAGCGTGAAATATCAACTGTCAAAATTGCAACTCAATCTGAATTCAAACAGTTTGTTGGTGTTCCGAGAGAAAAACCCGAATTAGTTGAAACAAAACACGGCAAACGATATAAAAGAGATAAACAAAGAGCTCTGAATGCATTGAATCGTGCAGGATATTTATGTGAATATAATAATGACCATCCTACATTTTTAAGGAAAAATGCGAATGTAAATTACACAGAATCACATCACTTGGTTCCGATGGCTTTTCAGGATTGTTTCCCTAACGCGACATTAGATACAGAATCAAATATTGTGTCTCTTTGTAGCAATTGCCATAATCAAATTCATTACGGTCAAGGTGCCGAAATAATTATAACGGAATTATATAACCAAAGAAAAGATGCTCTTAAAAGTGAAGGTATTGAGATTACATTAGCGCAACTTTTAACTATGTATAAATAATTTTATCAAAAATAATATGGATGATTTTTTGCACAGCCTATAAAACAAAACCCATTGTAAAGGAGTATTACCACACACAAAGAATTTTTATGTGTGATAATTATTCTGTTTGTGATATAAATTAAAAAGATTTAGCAAAAATTACAAGGAGATATAATATGGATAAAACAATTGATTTTTTTAAAGATGAGTGGTTTACTATATTGTCCATTTTTTTATCAGGTGGAATTTCTTGGATCATTTCCGCTGTGTATTTTCACAAAGGAAATAGAGTTAATCTCAAATCTGCGGTTATAATTCCACTGATAACTATTACTCAACAACCTGTTTCTAGAAAAAATTTTGTAGAAGTTAAAGAGCTTTCAAAAAATCCTTTAATAAGATTTTTTTATAAAAAAGAAAAGGAAAAGTTTTTCAAATTGATTAACCAATATCGGTTAGTAGCTTTTTACAATGAAAATCATGCAAATGCTACAGCAATAGTTTCAGATGTTGAAGAACGTTTGAAATCTATGGGTATAAGACCAAGATGTATTCCTGTTGAGCTTGATGATGGAAGTTATGAATATGTTTACCCGGAAGAAATAAACTATTTACATAACGACATAGAAGATGTTTTTGAAAAATATTGTTGGCAAACCGAAACAGAGGAATGCACAAAACAAATTTTATTTTTAATAAAAAGTTTTGCTGAAAAAATATATACAAACAATATTATTGATTTATGCAAAGATTATGATATCAAATCTATAATTAAAAATGCAGAAATAACAGATAAATGGAACTGGAAATTTGATAGATATGAATCAGCAAAACAAGAATTTGAATCTTTGCGAGTAGTAAAGAAAATCAAAAACATCATAGAATAAAATATCCACACATTCGACAAAACACAGACCTCCTTGTAAAATGGTATTACCAAATACAAGGAGGTTGTTTTTATGTTTAATAAGAAAACTAAACTGAAACTCACAGACTTTGAGTGTAACCTTTTAATCAACGGAATGAATGAGTTTCGCAATATGCTTCTCTCGGACGGTATCCCCACAGAGGATGTTGACGATCTGCTCCTGAAAATCATCAGCCAATATGAGCAACAAGGTGGTAGTGCAACAATTTATCTGTTTTCAACCAACCTGGCAAAACTAATTAAGTTCGTTTATTTTTTCACCAAATTTTCAATGGCGTCGGCTGTTATTCTGATTTGTTCTTCATTTGAAATTGCAGGAATGCCGTCACCTTCCTGATTTCCGTAAGTGCCGAAATATGCATGGCATCCACCGTCAACAACAATCTCTGTAAAGCTTTCAGGCAGATTGGGAAGATTTTCCTCATACTTCTGAGCGTTAAGAACATTATCTTCGCTGCCGTAAACTGATAACACCTCAAGGTCGGTTTGTGAAAGGTCTGAGGTGGAATATGACCCAAGCAAAACAAGACCATCAAAAAAGTCAGCATTCTTTTCAAGATAAGCTGCTGCCATTGACCCGCCAAGGGAGTGTCCGCCGATATACCAATTCTGAATTTCGGGATATTGTTCTCTGATTCCGTCAGCGGCATTTATATCAAAAACTGCCAGATTAAAGGGCATTTCAACAAGAACACAAAAAATCCCTCGGTCGGCACAGGCTCTCATCAATGGCTTATATGCGGTGTGTTCAACTTTTCCTCCCGGGTAAAAAATCAACCCTGCCACAGAATTTTCAGGCGCAAAAATAATTGTGTTCCGACCGTCTGTTTCGGCGATTTGGTTTGTTGTTGCAAAAGCTCCCACCGTTTTTTCATCGACACGGTAATAATCACCAAGATAAACTCCGCAGGACGCAACAATAATTATAACAACACTCAATACAATAATAAGACCTTTTCGGCTTTTCTTTTTTATCGCTTCCATACATACCTCCGAAAATGATATAGTTCATTATATCATACGCAGATAGTATTCTCAACTGACAATGTTCGCTTTTATGGGGTTGCCGTTGTTAAAACTTTCAGCATTTTTTAATGTCGTAAGACAAATTGATTCAAGGGCTTCACGGGTCAGAAAACCTTGATGTGACGTGACAATAACATTGGGAAACGAAAGCAATCTTGCTGTAACGGAGCTTTCCATAATATCATCTTCACGGTTTTCAAAAACGTTTTCATCCTCTTCTTCATACACATCAAGACCGACACCCGAAAATTTATATTGCCGTATGCCTTTGATCAGGTCCTCGGTGCTGATAAGTGCGCCTCGTGAAGTGTTGACGAGAATCACATTGTCTTTCATTTTTTCAATAGCTTCAAGGTCAATAATGTGATAGGTATCTTTTGTTAAAGGGCAATGCAGTGAAATCAGGTCGCTTCTTGTAAAGAGCTCATCGAGAGTCACATACTCAACAAAGTCAAGACCCGGGTCGGGATGAGTGTCATAGGCTATCACCTTCATCCCTATTCCGTGACAGGAAAGCGCCATAGCCTTGCCGATTTTTCCTGTGCCTATGAGCCCGGCTGTTTTGCCGTGAAGGTTTAATCCGGTAAGTCCGACGAGGCTGAAATTATTTTCACGCACCTTGATATATGCCTTGTGAATGTGACGGTTAACGGCAAAAGCGAGAGCAAGAGCATGTTCAGCGACAGCTTCAGGGGAATATCCCGGCACACGCATAACTGTAATTCCGTTTTGTTTCGCAGCTGAAATGTCAACATTGTTATAACCTGCGCAGCGAAGAAGAATCAGCTTAACATTGCACCCGGCAAGAGATTCAATAATTTTTTTATCAACAGCTGATGCCACAAAAATGCACACAGCGTCATATCCGTAAGCGAGGCTGACTGTATGGCTTGATATATCTGTTTTTAAAAAGTCAATAGTGATGTCAGGATATTGTGACAGATGATTTTCAAAAGAATCTCTGTCATAAGGCTTTGTGTCATAAAATAAAATCTTCATAATCATCCTCCTTTTTTATTTTAAACATATTTTATCTAAATCTTATTGACAGTTATTGGCTGTTGAAGTTATACTATTCTATGTTATTATCGTCACCATAAAAGGATGTATGATTATGAATTTTGAAAAAATTACCGAATTTCGTGAAAAACAAAAATTAACCAAAACAAAACTTGCGGCTCAGCTCGGTGTCAGCCCTGCTACCCTTTCCAAATGGGAAAAGGGCGAGTCTGTGCCCACAGTTGACAGCCTTTGGGAAATGGCAAAAATTTTTAATATTTCACTTGATGAATTTTTTGAAACAAGTGACACCCCAAAGAAAAAAGCCCCCACAGGGATGAAATCATTAAGAGATTTGTATAAGGTTGGCTCAGGTCCCTCAAGTTCACACACAATCGGCCCTGAAAATGCCTGTAAATTTTTTATCGGCAAAAACCCGGACGCTGACAATTACAAGGTTATTCTCTACGGTTCACTTGCCAAAACGGGCGTAGGTCACAGAACCGATTATGTAATTGACAAAACCTTCGGTGAGCGCAAGGTTGAAATTGTGTTTAACGAAACCGAAGAAAACATCCCCCACGCAAATACAATGGATATGTTCGCTTACAAAGACGGTGAGCAGACTGATTTTGCCCGTGTTATGAGTGTTGGTGGCGGAAGCATCAAGGTTGAGGGCGTTGACTACGTTGAACCTGAGGATGTATATACTCACACAACTTTCACCGAAATCAAAGAATACTGCATAAAAAACAAAATTGACCTTTGGGAATATGTTCTTGAGGTTGAAGGGCCTGAAATAGCAGACTTTTTGCTTGAAGTGTGGCAGATTATGAAAGATTGCATCCGTTCAGGTCTTGACGCTGAAGGTGTTCTCCCCGGCGGACTTAATGTTCAGCGCAAAGCAAAATTCCTTTCACTTCAGCGCCATGTTGATGAAACAGCCGAAACAAGAGAAAACCGAATGGTCTGCTCTTATGCTTTTGCTGTCAGTGAAGAAAATGCAAGCGGTAACACCATTGTTGTTGCGCCCACTTGCGGAGCTTCAGGTGTTGTTCCTGCAGTTTTATTTTATCAGCAGCGCAAACGTGGTTTCACCGATTATGAAATTGCTGCAGCTCTCGGCGTTGGCGGACTTATCGGTAACCTTGTTAAAACAAACGCATCAATTTCAGGTGCAGAATGTGGTTGTCAGGCTGAGATCGGAACAGCCTGCGCTATGGCTGCCGCTATGCTTGGCAGACTCTTTAACCTGAGCATTG
>JAZRME010000025.1:0-4100 GCA_045647325.1 Acutalibacteraceae bacterium
ACTGCACAAATGACCAGAAATTCATCTGCTCGGTGTATTGAGCTTTGGCTTTAATGCAGGTCTTATAGTCGCGCTGTGATTCATCCCATTTCCACCAGGGGATTTCACCGTTAACCTCTTTTACCGCCTTGAAAAGTGCAAAATCCTCCACCCAGAAATGTGCTTTTACAAAATCGTCAACGGCCTGTTTTTCTTTTTCACCGATATTTGCATAAGCCTTTTTAAGAAGCTCCAGCTTCTTTTCACGGGCATAGTTATAGTCGGCGGTGTAGGGTGTGCCGTTATATCGGCAGGCATCAACATCCGCCCCGGAAACAAGGCCGTCCTTCATAAGAGAGACGGGATCAATGAAAAGGTAGTTGCCTGCGAATGCGCTTTCACTTTTGTAAGGAGAGTTTACTTCATCAACAGGGTGAAACGGAAGCACCTGCCAATAGGTAAAATGTGTTTCTTTTAAAAAATCTATAAAACGCAGGGCTCCTTCACCGAACCCGCCCACACCGAAGGGTCCGGGGAGAGATGAAACGTGCATAAGCACACCTGCGGTACGCTTTGACATAAATTCACAGCCTTTCAATCAATTACAATCTTTCTAAAATTATATTCTAACCAACACACGGTGTCAATAAAAATAAAGTGCAAAATTTCCTTGATTTTATTACGGTTTTTTTAAAAAAGATATTTACTTAAATATACATAATATGGTATGATATGCTGAATATATTTGGAGGTGTATTTATGAAATACGAGAACAATTGGGAATCGTTGAATTCAAGACCCGTTCCCCAGTGGTTTGCTGATGCAAAATTCGGTATTTTTATTCATTGGGGCTTGTATTCTGTACCTGCTTATGCTCCGCCCAAAAACTATGCGGAATGGTACGGTTGGTCTCTGGATTGTCCTGACCCTAACGATATACAATCTCAGACCCGTGAGTTTCATAAAAATACTTACGGTGAAAACTTCAAGTATGAAGATTTTGTGTCAATGTTTAAGGCTGAAGCTTTTGACGCTGAAGAATGGGCTGACCTTTTTCAGAAATCCGGTGCGAAATACATAAACCTTGTTTCAAAACATCACGACGGTTATTGTATGTATAAAACCGAACACGCTCCCTGGTGGAACAGCGCTGATGTTGGCCCCCACAGAGATTTTTGTCAGGAACTCAAAGATGCGCTTGACAAAACTGATGTGCGTTTCGGTGTTTATCATTCAGTTTATGAATGGTGGCATCCTCTTTATCTTAAAGACCCTGAGGAATATGCACTCAAGCACCTTATCCCCATGCTTAAAGAGTTGATAGAAAAATATCAACCTGCAACACTTTTCACCGACGGTGAATGGTCACACGAAAGCTCTGTATGGCATTCAACAGAATTTTTGCAGTGGCTTTATAATGAGTCAAGCGTTAAAGATTTCATTGTTCCCAATGACCGTTGGGGCAGCGAAACAAGAGGTAAGCTCGGCGGCAACTTCACCACAGAATACGGCTATATCAACGGGGAAAGTTCACCCGGCGGAATAGAAGCTCTTGACCAGTATGACAGACCTAACGAAGAATGCAGAGGTATCGGCGGTTCATTCGGTTGGAACAAATTCGAAAAGCCAGAAGATTATCTCACATCAAAAGAGCTTGTTCATATGCTCGTTGACCTTGTAAGCCGCGGAAGCAACTTCCTTTTAAACATCGGACCTACTCCTGACGGACGAATTCCTGTTATTATGCAGGAAAGACTTCTTGATATGGGCCGTTGGCTTGAGGTGAACGGTGAGGGTATCTACTCAACTGTCAGATATTCCAACAGCTCTGATGAAAACATCCGTTACACCAAAAAGGGTGACACTCTTTACGCTTTCATTCTTAAATTCCCTTACGGCGAATTTACTCTTAACGAGGTTGATTTTGACCCCGAAATGAAAGCAGAGTTCCTTGGAAACAGCGAGGTTAACCCCGTTATTTCAGAAGACAACGGCAAAGTTAAGCTCAGCTTCCCTTCAGTTGACCCTGATTCAATCAAAACACAGTATGCATACTGCATTAAGCTTTATAAATAATTTCATCATAGAAAGAGGATATAAAAATGTTATTGGATAAGAAAATTTTAATCCCTGACCTCGGTGAGGTCGGACCTGAAAGTGGTTTTCATCTTCTTGAAAAAACCGAAGACGGCAGATTTGTAACAGGCAAAAACGGTGTTGTTGACATTGTTGCAACAGGCGACGAAAAGGTTGAGTTTGTTTCATTTGGTGACAGCTCTCTCGCTTGTGTTAAGTCAGCAATCGCTTACCCCACTTACTACCCTGTTCAGCCCGTTAAACTTGAGATGCCTGTTAAAGCTGTGCTTATGGACCTTGACGGCACAACAGTAAGAAGTGAAGAATTCTGGATCTGGATTATTCAGATGAGCATCGCAAGTCTTCTCGGCAACCCCAAGTTTGAGCTTGAAGACGCTGACCTTCCTTATGTTTCAGGTCACAGTGTTTCAGAGCATCTTCAGTATTGTATTGATAAATACTGCCCAGGCGCTTCACTTGATAAGGCAAGAGATTTTTATTTTGAACACACTCACCGTGAAATGGAAGAAATTATGGCAGGCAGAGGCAAAGACGGTGCTTTCACACCCACAGAAGGTGTTAAAGATTTCCTTCTTGAGCTTAAGAGCATGGGCGTTAAGCTTGGCCTTGTTACATCAGGTCTTTATGAAAAAGCATGGCCTGAAATTCTTTCAGCATTCAAGACACTCGGTATGGGTGACCCCAAAGATTTTTATGATGCAATTATTTCAGCAGGTTTCCCCCTTCGTAAAGGTTCAGTAGGTACTCTTGGTGAGCTTTCTCCCAAGCCCCACCCCTGGCTTTATAGTGAAACATCAATCGTTGGTCTCGGTGAAGCATTCGCTGATAGAAACCACGTTGTCGGTATCGAAGACAGCGGCGCAGGTGCTTGTTCTGTTCGTCTTGCAGGTTACACCACAATCGGTATTGCAGGCGGTAACATTGTTGACAGCGGCACAAAGGCTGTTTGCACATATTATGAAGAAAACTTTAACGATATTATGAAAATCATTAAAGGAGGCAAATAATAATGGATAACAACAAAAAAATCCAGTGCCATTTTATATCTAACACCCATTGGGACAGAGAATGGCGCTTCTCAGCAAGAAGAACTCAGCATATGCTCGGCTATATGCTCGATATGCTTATTGATATTCTTGAGAAATATCCTGACTTCAAGCATTTCCATCTTGACTCACAGACAATGCCTGTTCAGGACTATCTTGAAGTTTATCCCGAAAAGAAAGAGCTTTTCAAAAAATATGTTTCTGAAGGAAGAATCGGTGTAGGCCCCTGGTTCTGCCTCCCTGACGAGTTCAGCGTTGGCGGTGAAACACTTGTAAGAAACCTTCTTCTCGGTCACAAAATCGGCAAAGAGATGGGTGGCATTTCAAAAACAGGTTACTCACCTTTTGGTTGGGGTCAGATTTCACAGCTTCCTCAGATTTATGCAGGTTTTGATATTCATTTCGCTTCTTTCTATCGTGGCGTTAATGAATACACCACTCCCAAATCAGAATTTTTCTGGGAAAGCCCTGACGGAACAAAAATTTACGGTTCACGTCTTGCAAAGCGTCCCCGTTATAACCTCTGGTATATTGTTCAGCGTCCCGTTTATTACAACCAGTCTAACGAAAATAACCGTGATATGCTCTGGAATGACAACAACGGTGCTTTCAAATTTATTGACACAGAAAACGGAAAGCTTGACTATCAGTACACTCATCCTTTCTATGAGTATCACAAAGAAAACATCAAAGCCCGTGGTGAACAGGCTGTAAAAGAGCAGGACGGTGACTGGACAACTTCACACCGTTTCTGGTCAGTAGGTCATGACTCATCCTGCCCCGACGCAAGAGAAGTTCAGATGATCGCAGACCTCAATGAAGCTCTTCCCAACTGTGAAATTTTCCACAGCACACTCAAAGAATTTGAGCAGGGCGTTATTGATGAGTTTAATGAAAACACACCTGTTCTCAAAGGCGAAATGCGTGAGCCCTTCACAAAGGGTAGCGTAAGCCCCATGATGGGTTGGATTGTTTCTG
>JAZRME010000026.1:0-8430 GCA_045647325.1 Acutalibacteraceae bacterium
CCTGTTGTTTCAATATCGTCAATAAGTAATATTTTCATACCTGTCAGATCAAGGCTTCTGTCAACTTCAAAAACACCAAGAACATTTCCCATCCGTTCAATAATCCCTGCACCTGACTGCTTGTCAGTATGATATATTTTATGCAGAACTTCAGGCAAAAGAGGTATCCCTGATTTTTTTGAAAGACTTTCAGCAAGAAGATAACTCTGGTTATATCCCCTTCTTTTTAAATCATCGGGATGAAGAGGAACATAAGTTATAAAATCAAAATTTTCATCTGAATAACGCTCTTTAAGCGTTTTATAAAGATACTCACCCAACGGGTCAGCAAACTCGGTGTGAGAATGAAACTTAAGCGAGTGGATGCATTTTCTCACACTGTTTTCAAAATAAAACGGTGAGGCAGCCTTATCGTAATACATCGTTGACGAAGTGCAGGTACACTCACTACGCCCTCTGCCGCAGGCTGTGCAAATTCTGCCGTTGATATAAGGCAGAGAATCAACACATCTTTCACAAGTGAAATCAGCCTTATCAAACATCGGCTCATCGCAAAACATACACCGTCTTGGCCATAAAACAGATTTTAATGAATCCAAAAGACTTTCCATCAAGAATTATCTCCATCAGACAAAAAATATCTGAGCGCAGAATAGCGCCTTGTTTTTGTGTTGTTTTTTACCATCTCTTCAATCTGAGCCTCGCTGCCTACCATAATCATAAGTTTTTTGGCACGGGTTACGGCAGTATAAAGAAGATTTCTGTAGCTGAGCTGAGGCACAACACCCATAACCGGCACAATAACGGCAGAAAATTCGTTACCCTGACTTTTGTGAACTGTCATGGCATAGGCGTGTTCAAGCTCGTTAAGACCTTCAAAACTGTAAACAGCCTCTTTATCATCAAACCATACAGCAAGACAAGCGTTGACTTTGTCAATTTTTTTGATAATACCGATATCACCGTTAAAAATACCTGAGCCTTCTTCAGCATCTTTGGTCCAGATAATATTATAGTTATTTTTAACCTGCATCACCTTGTCACCCTCTCTGAAAACACGGGCACCTGAGACAATTTCATTTTTGTTTTTATCAGCAGGATTGATTAAATTCTGTAAGATTTTATTAAGATTGACCGAACCGGTCTCACCCTTTCTTGAAGGGCAGAGAACCTGAATATCATTTGTCGGTGAATAGCCGTATGCTTTAGGCAAACGGTTGACGCACAAATCAGCAACAGTTCTGGCTGTTTCGTAAGGTGAACTTCTTTTCATAAAGAAAAAGTCATTGTCTTTGTCGTTGAGTTCGGGCATCTGACCCGACACTATTTTGTGGGCATTGGTGACAATGCGACTTTCCATCGCCTGACGAAAAACCTCTTTAAGCTGAACAACAGGCATAACACCCGAATCAATCAGATCGTGAAGTACATTACCTGCACCGACAGCAGGAAGCTGATCAGAGTCACCCACCATAATCAGACGGCAGCCCAAAGGCAACGCATCAAGCAGCGACGCAAAAAGTGAGATATCCACCATCGAAAGCTCGTCCACAATCACAGCGCCGGCTGAAATAGGATTTCTCGCATTTCTGCAAAAAACAGGTCTGTCACGCTTGTCCCACTCCACCTCAAGCAATCTGTGGATTGTTTTAGCATCTTTGCCTGTTATTTCACTCATTCTTTTGGCAGCTCTTCCTGTAGGCGCAGCGAGGGCAACATCAACACCGTCAAGCTCAAAAAGTTTAAGAATACCGTTAAGGGTTGTGGTTTTACCTGTACCAGGTCCTCCGGTGAGAATAAGCATACCCTTGTTGACAGCTGTCATAATTGCCTGTCGCTGTTTTTCTTCATAACAGATATTTTCCTGTTTTTCAATCTGTCTGATATCATCATCAACTGTCGGACGCCCTGCAGGAGGGAACTGATTCATAACGGATATTCTTTTAGCTGCAAGTTTTTCGGCAGCATATATATGAGGTAAAAATAAAAATTCTTTACCGTTTATTGTTTCGCAGACAAGTTTGCCGCATTCAATAAGAGAATCAACAGCTATGTCAATTGTATCTTCGTTAGTGTCAAGAAGACCTGAACTCGGAGCAAGAAGCCTCGCTCTCGGTACACAGGTGTGGCCATTATTAAGATTATGACGCACAACATGGACTATACCTGCCGCAATTCTGAAATCATTATCAGGGGGCTGAGGCAAAGAAGCAGCAATTGTATCAGCTCTTTCAAAGCCGATACCGATACCTTCACCGCAAAGAATATAGGGATTTACACAAATAAGGTCAACAGCGTTTGCGCCATAAAGTCTGAACGCCTCAAGACATTCATTGGGAGTCATACCAAAACGCTCAAGGCTTATCATAACCTGCCTTACTGCGAACTGTTCATTAAAAATCTTAGATATATCTTTAGCTTTATTAAGAGAAATACCTTTTATCTCGGCAAGTCGCTCAGGCTCATTTTCAAGCACATCAAAAGAAGACTCACCAAAACGGTCAATAATCTTTTTGGCTGTAGCAGGACCTATTCCTTTAACAGCACCGGCACTTAAATAGCGCAACAAATCAGCTGAAGAAGAAGGCATACTTCTTTCACAAAGCTTTACACGGAACTGTCGGCCAAAAGTGGAGTGATAGCTCCACTCACCACGGAGTCTCAGGCTTTCACCCTCTGTAACCTCAGGCAAAACACCTACAACAGTAAAGTACTCTTCATCAGTATAAAAATCAATAACGGTAAATCCGTTTTCTTCGTTGCGATATGTAATCTCATCAACAACGCCGCTGATTTCTACAAGCTGTTCGTTCATTACTGTTCCTTTCCGATAATAGTCATAAGTAAGTCATCAGGAGCGCAAAGCTCCATATTATCAAATTCTTTCATAATGTTAAGACACAGAGTTTTTTGCTTTTCGGTCATACCGTTATCAACAATAACAATTCTGTTTTTGCGGCAATCACCTAACAAAGCAAAACGAAGGTGAACGGAATAAAGCAAGGTACCTACATCGTCATCATCCATACCTGATGAAATCACAACAACACAATTAGCATCGTTGTCAAATTTAAACACCTGTAAAATTACAAAGCACGAAGTGGCAACCACCCCGATAAAAATAAATGCGGCTGCTATTCCGTACCATAAGCCTTCAAGCATATTATCACCTCGTTATATTATATGCACGAGATGATTTAAGTGACATTAAAAATGTGGGCAGGTCTGTAAGCCGTGTTCTGTCATTTAAGGCAATTATCTGTCTTGGCTTTGCGTTGCCACAAAGCTCACGCCACCCGTTGAAACGCGCCGAGCAAGCGATAGTTTCGGTCGGTGTTGCTTCGGATAGGGTTTACAGGGTCTGAGCGGTTCCCCGCTGACCGGTGAGCTCTTACCTCGCCTTTCCACCCTTACCGCATAAAGCGGCGGTATATCTCTGTTGCACTTTCCCTAAGGTTACCCTCGGCGGCCGTTAGCCGTTATCCTGCTCTATGAAGCACGGACTTTCCTCACACCTGAATAGGTGCGCAACTGCCCAACCTACCCACGATATATATTTTAGTTTAAAACGCAAAAACTGTCAACCGTTTGAGCAAAAATAAGAGAGAAGTTTCGCCTCGAAAGTCTGAAACATCTCTCTTTTTTGTTTATTTCCATCGAAGTTCAGCTATTGAAACACATCCCTTGTCGGGAACGGGCTTTTCAAGCCAACCACAGGTGGTGATATAATATTTTCCGTTTTCATATAAAATTTCGGGCGCATGAGCTGATAAAACAGTAACAGGTTGCGCCCCATTACTCCTGCCGTTATAAACTCCGAAATCCAACGGATTTTCAGAGCAAAAAACAAGAGTATTGTTATATGTTTCATCAGAACAATCTGTATAAGTAACAAACAAATAAAACAGATCATCTTTTCTGATTACATAAGGTGATTCCATCGCTCCCCAACCGGGATTTAACGAAGCATCATCACCACAAGTCAGCGCAAAGCCTTCAAAATCCCATGTAAGCAGGTCAGTTGAAGAGAAGCATGAGATTGCACCTTTTTTGTTATTGACACCAGCAACATACATAAGATATCTGTCATCGGTAAGCTTCATAACAAAATGATCACGGTGCGCAGCCATAAGAGGCTCATTGTTTAAACAGACATTGTGACCGAACCACTCATTCATATCAAAAGACACAGCAAGAGAGGTTGGCGACGGACCGTAAAACATATAATAAATACTGTCTTTTTCTATAACGCACGGCGCCCAGGCAAGAGTACCGCGGTCAATGGCACGGCCGACTTCTTCAAAAATTTCATCAAGGCTGTGACCCTTAGCGTGAACAAAATAGCGTTCATCATAAGAATGGCCGCTGAAACTTGTGATTCCGTATAAATGCCACTTATCATCTGAGCCTTTTATTATGGTGTGGTCATTGACATAATTGCCGTTTGTCTGCGGTTTAAAAAGAACTTTCCATTCTCCGTAAATATATGGAATTTTCATATTATCACCCACATCACAATTCAATTACCAACGGTTTTCAACATATTCGCAGAATGTAAAAAGGTCTTTGATTTCAAGCTTAGTGCCGTCATCAAGGGTAACATCACCATGCCAGTTGCCAAAAATCTGATGGCAATTCATCCTGCCGATTTTAAAGTCAACATCAGAATGATTGTCAAGAGTCGGGGTCATTGTCATATTGAATCTGCCGTCTTCAGATATAAACTTCCACTCTTCCATAAATCTGTCTTTAGGGAATTTTTCAACATCGACAGCGCCGATTTTATGCACCTTACCGTCGTAGAAAATGCAGGTTTCGGTAGCGTTGCTTTCGTTACCGATTGCCCATGTGATTTCAAAGCCAAAAAGATGCTCTTTGCCGTTTTCATCTGTGATATACTGATTGCCGCTACCCCAGTACCAGACCATTTTATGAACTGTATTTACCCTGCCCCAGTCCATTGTGCAGAAACCGTCAGGTTTTGAAAATTCATAAGTATAATCACCGAAAACAAATTTACCTTCGCAGGGCATACACATCTGTTTGGTGGTCATAAAATATTTAGTCGGGTCTTCATCAAAAGGAAAAACAGTTGTGATGTTTTCAAGGCCTTCGGGAATATCCATCTGAATATTAACCTCAACAGGTTTGCCTTTATATGAACCTTTATACCAGAGAGTTCTCTCTGTTTCTTTGGTATTGAAATCGAACTCGGTTTTACCGATTTTGTCTTTATATCTGTTAGAAACATCGCCCTTTGCCGGTGGAACATGCTTATTAGCGCCAAGGAAGTAAGCTATTGAATCGCAGATTACCTCCCCTGTTTTAAGGTTAACAAGCTTCGCACCGACATAACCACCCATATTGATGTTGGCAAAACTGACAAGAATCTGCATTTCACCATCACAGATGTTGTAAAAATCCCATTCCTTACGGCTCATAATGCCGGTTTTTACATAGTCACGGTTGTATGTAAAAACATTTTTTCTTGCCCATCCTTTGGCAAGGAGTGTTCCGTCAGGAGCAAGAAGAGGGGTTTCTTCGGTGTATTCAATCTGCTTTGATTTTTCTTTCCAATCCTTAAAAGGCACATAGGTGCGAGGGAGTTCTCTGCTCATAATTCTTCCTCCAAAAAATAGTATAAACCGATTGTATCACTAATTTCTTTTATTGACAATAGTTTTGTTGCTTTTTCATTTTTTTCCAATTTACAAAGCCGTAAATATCGTTGATAAAAAACACAGCGAAGCATATTATAACCGAAACATAACTGATATCATCAATGGTTGCCAATATCCATAAAACAATAAGAACGATATCATTCAAAGCATACGCCAGAGCAAAATACGCACTGCGCCTGAAAGTGAGATATGCCGCTGCAAAGCTTGTGGTAACAGAAACTGTGCTTATGAGAAGATTTGCCGTACCGAAAAATTTCAGAATAAAATAAAACAGTACGCTGACCACAGCCGTTAGAAAGAGCATAAACACAATCTCTTTTTTTGAAACAGTATTTATCTCTACCTCTGATTTTTTACCTTTATACGGATTTCTGACCCACGACACAAGAGAAAACACCGACATCGGCAAAGTCATACCCATATAAGTTGCAACTTCACCGTAATATTCATAAGAGTAAGAAATATAACCATAGACCGAACTGAAAATTATCATCAGAACATTTCCGAAAGGGTTGCCTTTTGCATAAAAAATCAAAGATGTGACTCCTATCAATGATGCGCACAAAACGAGATAATCTGACCTGTCAAAAACTAAAAAAGATACGATTATTATTATCACAGATGAAGCCCACAGAGCTATATCTTTTTTTGAAAAGTAATTAAACATACTGACCTCCAAAAAAGCATCCGTCACACATCTTCAAAGACCTAACGATGTGTTACGAATGCTTGAATTACATTCACTACCCGGTGGCAGTAACCGTATTTTATTATTCTTCCACTATAATCTGGGTTGTCTTTTCCCTGCCGCAGGGGAAGATTACAGGTGTAGCTAACGAATATACATCTGTGCACATTCCTTCAAGAGAATAAACCTCTTTGGCTCTTTCGCTAAGCTCATCAACATCAGAAGCTTTAGTGATTATCGGAAGAGTTGCTGTTTCTTTAGCTTTTTTGAGAATTTCTTTGCCTTTTTCATTCATAGCAAGAACTTTGATATAAGGCGGAAGACCTTCACATTGTTCTTTTGTAAAACCAAGGAAAGAAGCAAGAACGATTCTTCTTATTCTTGCGTGTGAATAGCGTCTTGTTTTTGCGATAGAAAAAAGTTCATCAAGACTTTTGGCCTTAAGCGCTGCTTCGTGAATTCTGTTTTCAATACCTTCGCTTACATCAGGAGATTCTGCAATATCTTCAACTCTGAGCTGACGCATACAACAAAGAATGCTGAACTCAAGTTTTGAATACGGAGTCGGACCCGTCTGGGCTTCGACCTCTTTTTTATAAATGTCAACCATATTCTGAGGAACATATCTGAACCAACCGTCACCTTCAAGCATCATATTGCGTATATCAGATGCACTTGCAAAATTTTCGCTTCTCATAAGGCTGTCATGAGCGACACCCTTTCTTGTAACGGTAAACATCTCGGCTCTCGGCTCTGACTCATTATTGGCAATTATATATTCAATACCAAGAGTGTTGTTGGGCTCATTGAGAATTGAGAAAAAAT
Organism: Acutalibacteraceae bacterium; assembly: GCA_045647325.1. Lineage (GTDB taxonomy): Bacteria > Bacillota > Clostridia > Oscillospirales > Acutalibacteraceae > CAG-488. The sequence goes on from JAZRME010000026.1 coordinate 7,195, forward strand.
CGTCACCGTGATAAGTTCTCACAGCTTCAGCTCTTGCGCCGGCATAACTCATACCGATTTCAAGATTTTTTTTCATTCTTTCAACAACAAGGGGGTCGCTTATTGCTTCAGCGGTCTGTGTAAGAGCCTGTATATCACCACATTCACTGCCAAAACTGATAGCGTCAACACAGCCTAATCCTTTGAGAACCCCGACAGCGCCCTGAGCAAAGCTCTGAGCTCTTGCAATACTCCACAAAGTGGGCAACTCAACAACAAGATCAACACCGTTACCCAGAGCAGCCTGAGCTCTCGCCCACTTTGACATTATGGCTGTTTCACCACGCTGAACGAAGTTGCCGCTCATCACAGCAACAACAGCATCGGCACCGGTAATTTCTTTTGTTTTGTCGATATGGTATTTATGACCGTTATGAAAAGGGTTATATTCTGCAACGATTCCTGCTATTTTCATTTTTACCTCCAAAAAGTTTAAAAACCTATTGAAAAATATTTTTTATACATATATAATATAACAGTTAGAGACAATATACAAGTCAATTTGATTAAATTTAGGAGGAATTGTCATGAAAATTCTTGTTATCAATGCCGGTAGTTCTTCTCTTAAATATCAGCTTATTGATATGGAGAATGAAACCGTACTTGCAAAAGGTAACTGTGAGCAGATCGGTCTTAACAGCACCTTCACTCACAAAGTTCCCGCTGATGAAAACAAAAACATCAAAAGCCTTCCTTGTGAAATGCCTGATCACGCTGCAGCTATTCAGATTGTTATCAATACTCTCACAAGCGAAGAAAACGGTGTTATCGCATCTATGGATGAAATTGATGCAGTAGGTCACCGTGTTGTTCACGGCGCTGAATATTTCAGCACATCAGTTCTTATTGATGATGAAGTTGAAAAGGCTATCAACATCTGCGCTGAATGGGGTCCTCTCCACAACCCTGCAAACCTTACAGGTATCAAAGCTTGTCAGGCAATTATGAAAGATGTTCCTCAGGTTGCTGTGTTTGACACAGGTTTCCATCAGACAATGCCTGATTACGCTTATATGTACGCTCTTCCTTATGAGTATTATGAAAAATACGGCATCCGTCGTTACGGTTTCCACGGCACATCACATCGCTTTGTAAGCGCAAAAGCCAACGACCTTCTCGGCAACCCCGAACACAGCAAGGTTGTTACCTGCCACCTCGGTAACGGTTCATCAATCACAGCTGTTGTTGACGGCAAGT